>CAJUOA010000030.1 GCA_910587785.1 uncultured Oscillospiraceae bacterium
TCCTTCCAGGCACAAGGCCCAGTTAAAGTTTATTTGCAGCAACGTGTCGCTGCACCATCGTTCCAGTCTTTGTACTGCGGCAACAGTACCCCCACTTGGTCATGCCCCTTCTCCTGCAACACCTCCGTGAGGCGTTCGGCTGCCTTGATCCCTGCCTCGTCGTTGTCTAGGCAGAGCACAACTTGTCGGAGATTTTGGCCCTGCTCCAGCATCCAGAGCATGGCGTGTTTAGAAGTGCCGCAGAGTGCAACATAACTGTGCTCCTGCCATCCTTCCGGATACAGTGAGAGGAACGACAGCAGGTCCACTGGCGCCTCAAACACGTAGAGCCGGTCACTGGCCCCGCAGTGGTGAAAACTGAACCGTGGATCACATCCAGTGGCGTTCCTTTTGTAACCTCCGCCAAGCGTGTACAGCCCACGCTTGTGGGCATGACGCGCAACGCCGTGCTCATCGCATCCGACGAACACGGCGTTGTGATATTCCTTGTTGCCGTCCGCAGACAGCTCCGTACTTTCGTAGAGCAGTTTTGCGTGGACAAAGGCGTCCACCACCTCCCTGCGGATGCACCGCTGTTTGAGCAGATAGGCGTACAACCGACGCATAGACGAACTTGCTGGAGGCAGTATGAAGGTCTTTCTCTCCTTCTCCTCTGCCCCGTATGGCCTCGCGATTTTTACAGCCACATGCTCCCCATTCAGCAACTGCTTCACCGCCTCTGGGTAGCTCAGACCGTGAAACTTTTGGAGGAACGAGACTGGTCCGCCGCCTGTTTCTGAAGCGTGATCGTACCAGCGATTCCCACGGACTGTGACGCTGTGGTCGCTGGCGAGGCGCTTCTCATGGCCCGAAGGCAGCAATTTCTCTCCCTGCCGGAGCAGGAACTGTTCCAGGTCCACGTTATTAGCGAGGTGCTTTTGCTCATCGGTAAACGGAATATATGGCATCGTTTCACCTCCTTGATTTTCCTCTGCTTGTCCTGTATAATGGTTGCGGGAGGGGTAGATGATGCAGATTGCGATTTTGAATGGCGTGCTGTCTGAGGCGGAGCAGGAATTCTATATCCGCCATATTACAAAGAAGTATCCGGCAAACTTGGTTGAAAAGATCATCCTGGATGTCCACCCGGAGCATGTGGATGTCAGATGTATCCTCCACCGCTTCCGGGATATGCGGAAGATGGGCGGGTACTGCATCGGGGAACCGTCCACGTGGAATCCGGCCAAGCAGGCGGAACTGCGGGATACGATCCCTAACCCAATCAATTTGTAAGGAGGGCCCCAGCAATGAATGCGATTTTTACACGTTCCAGCGTCCGCTCGTTTGGTGAGCGCAAGGTAGAGCCGGAGGAGGTGGAACTACTGCTCAAGGCCGCTATGGCCGCGCCTTCCGCCTGCAACCAGCAGCCGTGGGAGTTTGTCGTGGTAACCGATCCGGCTATTTTGAAGGAGTTGTCCGAGTGCAGTCCCTACGCCGGCTGCATTGGCCGGGCTCCCCTCGGGATTGCCGTCTGCATGAGGACGGAGGGCCTGCGCGCTCCGGACTATGCGCAGATCGACGCCAGTGCCGCCACGGAAAATCTGCTGCTGGAGGCTGTGGAGCTGGGCCTTGGGGCGGTGTGGCTGGGCATCGCGCCCGGTCAGGAGCGGATGGAAGCGGTCCGCCGGGTGATCGGCGCGCCGGAGACGATCCAGCCGTTCTGCCTGGTTGCCTGCGGGTATCCGGCGGGGCCCGCCGCGCCTGCGGACCGTTACGACCCCGCCCGCGTCCACTACGAAAAGTGGTAGGACGTGATGAATATTTGCGTATTGAACGGCTCCCCCAGGGGGGCCTACAGCACGACCCTCCACACGGTGCTCTATCTTCAAAAGCGCTACCCCAGCCACGATTTCAAGATCATCCATGTGGGGACCAAGATCCGCACGCTGGAAAAAGACCCGTCAGAGGCAGTCTCCGCCATGCGGGAGGCGGACCTGATCCTCTTTGCCTATCCGGTGTACACCTTTATCGCCCCCAGTCAGCTCCACCGTTTCGTTGCAGTATTGAAAACCAGCGGCGCGGATCTCTCTGGAAAATTTGTGACACAGATCACCACATCCAAGCACTTCTACGATGTGACCGCCCATCGCTACATAGAGGACAACTGTCACGATCTGGGGATGAGGGTGATCCACGGCCTTTCCGCGGATATGGAGGATCTGACCACCAAGCAGGGACGGAAAGACGCGGAGGCATTTTTCGAGTACGTTCTCTGGTCTGTGGCCCACGGCATCTGCGAGGCCGCGCCTGTCCGTGCTCCAAAACGAGTTTCGGAGTATGTCCCCGCCCTTCCCGCAACGGAAAAGAGGGATGGATACGATACTGTCATTGTCGCCGACCTCCGGGAAGATGACAGCAGCTTAAACAACATGATCGCCGATTTCGAGGCTGTCTATCCCTATAAAACACGGCTCATCAACATCGCGGAGTATCCGTTCCAGGGTGGGTGTCTGGGCTGCTTTCACTGCGCCGGGGAGGGCAAGTGCATTTATAAGGATGGGTTCGACACGTTCCTGCGGGAGAACATCCAGACCGCCAACGCGATCGTCTATGCCTTCACCATCCGCGACCACTCCATGGGGCCGGTGTTCAAGACCTACGATGACCGGCAGTTCTGCAACGGCCACCGCACTGTCACCGAGGGGATGCCCTTCGGCTACATCATCAGCGGCGACTTGGACAGCGAGGAGAACCTGCGCACCATCATCGAAGCCCGCAGTGAGGTTGGACATAATTTTCTCGCCGGGATGGGGATTGACAGCGCGTCGGTCTCCGCCATGGCCCAGCGGCTTACCTATGCGCTGAGGCGCAAGTACGTACAGCCGAGGAACTTCTACGGCGTTGGCGGCATGAAGATCTTCCGGGACCTCATCTGGATGATGCGCGGATTGATGAAGGCGGACCATGAGTTTTACAAGGCCCACGGTGTCTACGATTTTCCGCAGAAACAGAGAGGAAAGATGCTTGCCATGTGCTTTCTGGGCGCGATGGTCCGCAACCCGAAGATCAGTTCAAAAATGGGAAACAAGATGAACGAGGGCATGGTGGCACCTTATCGGAAAGTTGTTGCGGCAGCGGTGCCAAAAGTGAAGAGGAAATGATCTGTCTCTACGACAATTTCGGCGCATGGTCATCTGGTTTGTGGCCCTGCGCGATTTTCTTCTCACGAAGCTTTTGAAATAGCTTCCGGTCCGTGTGGTATGCCGGACTGACCAGTAGCTGTTGCTCCTGGAAAATACGCCCCATGTGATGCAGGAGGTGTGTCACGGAATTGAACAACGGTGCAGAAGAATGACCGTCATTCCTCTGCACCGCCGCTGTATTCGGAAATGTTGGAGCGGCATGGTTCTGCCCCAACTCAGCCTCGAGCCGCACCGCCTCCTGAATCACAATGTTTTTGATTCTCTTAAACTCCTTCTGTTGCGAGAGAGGAATGCGTTCTGGCAAATCGTCCTTATACGTTCGCAGAACTTCCTCCCGCATCTCGTACCAGAGGTTGTAGGCGGCGACAACGCGTTCGTCCCGTTCCAGCTCATCCACGATCTCATCTACCAAAGATTTCACAGATGGTTTGAGATAGCCGTACTGCTTTTTGCCGGAAGTGCTCCGAAGCTGCCGCGACAGCTCCATCATCAGAAGTTCAATGCGTTCATTGGACAAGGTGCCTTCCTGCATCTGCTGGATGAGCTGCCGGAGTATCTTCTGCGTATCCTGGTTCAGAGAATCCCGCCGTTGGGTCTGCCTGGCATAGATTTCCGTCAGCTCCTGCCGGAAAATCTCTTTTGTCAATCCGGACCTGATTCGCTCAATGCCACGCTCAGTTAGGAATCCAGATTTACCATCTGCGCAGTAGCAGATCATATGAAGATGGGGATGATGTTTTTCATCATGAAACGCGGCGTACCATCGGAACTGCTCCAGTGGTATTTTCATTGCCTGCGCCATCTCCACCGCGTAAGAGGAGAGGAACTGCTTCCAACGCTCCGCGTTATCAAATCCCAGCCGTGTGGCATCCTCCCGACGCAGGGAGATAATCGGCATCCAGACCGTCCCCAGATGGTGCGCGACCTCCTCCTGAATCTTGGTTAGAGTCAGCGGCTCATCACCGCTGGTGAACAGCCCGTGAGCGCCAAACCGCTGGACGCGAGGACGTTTGGCGATGTAGTCCACATAGTTCTCCATCTTGGCGATCTGGTCGAGGTTGTCCTCGACAGCCCGCGTGATAAACTCGGACGCATTGCCGCGAGTGGGGGAACACTGGTAATCCGCATACTCCTCCAAGTCACAACTCTGGGGAAACTCCCGGGCCAATTTCTCCACCATATTGACCTGCTTTTCTGTGGCAGGCAAATCCATTTTACCGGGATCAATGCGCTGGACGCCCTCGCGTGTAGCGATATAGCCGACCGCATTTCCCAAATGGGTAGCGGCCTTCGCCGTGCCGCCCTTGACGTGCAGACACTTAAAAATGACGCGCGGCATGGCCTATTACTCGCCGCGCTGGTACTTGACGGCATCCGTAAAAGTGACCGCGCCGCCAGACTTTTTGACCTCCTGAATGCACCTTCCGCGCAGACGCTCCAGCGTCTCCGGGGTGATATCCAGCTCCGAGGCCAGCACGTTCATCATCATGTTCAGCTCCACTGCCAGCTTGAACAGGAGCCGTGCAATATGATTCTCCGTGTCCTGGATCGTCCCGCGCAAAGCGGAAAGATAGATTGGAGGGAGTATCAATGTGCAGTCTCCGGCCACCAGATAATCGCAGTAAAAACGGAGAGCTTTTTCAACGAACTCGTTCTGGCTCTGGCAATTTTCCAGCGGCATGGCCGCTTTGATCTTCGCATCTGTTTCCGGAGATACCCGCATCTGAAATCGCACTTTTTCCTCTGCCATAGTCACCTCCTGCAAAAACCAGCCTGCAATTCGCAGACTGCTCCATAGTCGGCTCAAAAGTGCCCGTCATGCCGCCTGTTATGCCAGCGGATTCCTTTGCCCCACGGGCGCTCCCTGCCTTGTCCATGCCAAATCTCATGCCACCGCCGCAAAAGTGATGCCATCGGGGCAGTACAAAATTGTTCCAGATTTCTCGATAAACCCGGGGAAACTGTCTCCCCGCCCCGCATTGCGGGACGGTGTGGTTTGCAGAGGCGGCCCAAAGGCGCCACTGCTTTTACCCGCACCGTTTTCTTCCCCCGTCTTCCCCTCGTCCCGGCAGTGCGGCGTTCCCCCGGTTCCTGCCGCACACCCGGCTCACAGGCCGCGACAGGGCGGTTTCGGGGCCGGGAGGGGCGGGGATGCCATCCGGGTGGGAAAGCCCGCACAAACGGCCTCACAGGGGCAGACAGCGGGGAACAGTCCGGGAGGGCCTCTCGGTCCCCTCGCATTCCTCTCACATCTCCATTTTCGGTCCATATTTTTGCTCTGCTCCTTCCTCCTCTGCCAGCCGCTGTGTACTGTAGTCCTTCAGCGATTGTCCGGTCTGCTGCTGGCAGTAATCCTCCATTTTCCGCAGCAGGACAGCTTTCTCCACGGCGTTGAGACGGTATTCTACGGACTCCTCGCTGCTGTCTGCCCGGTGCAGGTCCACCTCCAGCATATCGCAGACCTGCCCAGCGGCCATGTCGTAGTCAGCGTACACGTTCAGCGTGTCGTCGTTCTCCGCAGTGCAGACATGTGTGCCGAACACCTTATCCACGTCGAAGCCGGTTTCCAGATAGAAATTGAGCCGGTGCCCATCCATCTCGCAGATCTCCTCCGCCGGGGTAAGATCCTCCGCGGAGAGATGTCCGGCGGAACAGATCTCCCTGCCCGCCAGCTTTTCCACGAGCCGGGCCTGCCGCACGGCCCATTCATAACTGCCGCAGCGCTCCGCATACCAGACGGCGGTGGACACATCGTTCAATTTGTAGGTCGCCCAGCCGGTGAAGGGGTGGACTGTTGAGAACTCCATCCTATCGAAGTCGATATCGAAGGCAGCCGCGACCTTGCAGCTCTGCGCTGACCGGGCAGCCGCCATCGTATCAAATTCCTCTGCGGTAATACTCTCGGGCCTGCGGAACATTTCCCGGAAGGGATGCGGGCCGGGCTCCTGCCGCAGAGTGGTGCGGACATATCTGGCAGTCTCAAGCAGGCCGACGGAACGGTCCATGCGGAAGTGCTCCGTGACGCCGTTCTCCGTCACACGGAAGGCGGAAAACTTTTGAGCGGCTTCCAGCGCCTGCTTCCTCTGCTTCTCCTCCCGGATCTCGCCGCTGATCCGCTCCCGCACACTCTCAGGGAGCTGGTCGATGAGCTGGTTCAGGTAATCGTTCAGCTTGTCTTCCACCGTCTCGCTCTCCCACTGCCGGGACAGGGCTTGATACCACCGTTCGTCCAACCAGAGGGCGATCTCCCTGCTACTCATGGCCCGTCCCCTCAGAGCTCGGCGCGGTCCGGCTGGGCCTGGACCTGGAGCGCTCCGCTCCGGCCATGCTCTCGATGTACTCCCGGGTCTGGAGGGGGACGTACTTCTCATAGACCTTCTTGACGCAGTCCTCCAGCTCCGACTCCAGGGAGGAGTCCTTCCTCCCGGCGTAGAACTGGATGGCCCGCAATTTCTCCGCGTCCACCTGGACGCTGACAGTTATCCTGCGCATGGTTTTCCTCCTCATGGTAAATATGACCTGGGGTCGGTCCGCTCTCCGTTGACCCGGACCTCGAAGTGGAGGTGGGGCCCGGTGGACCTCCCAGTTGAGCCGGAGAGGGACACAATATCCCCGGCGTTCACGGTCTGCCCCACCTTCACCAG
The DNA here is from genome assembly GCA_910587785.1 of uncultured Oscillospiraceae bacterium. Lineage (GTDB taxonomy): Bacteria > Bacillota > Clostridia > Oscillospirales > Oscillospiraceae > Pelethomonas. The sequence continues at coordinate 6,827 of CAJUOA010000030.1, forward strand.
CAGTCTGGAGTTGTGGGCATAGAGGGTGGCGAGCCCGCCGCCGTGGTCGATCATGACGTAGTAGCCATAACTGGAGCTGTACTGTGAGATGGTGACCGTCCCCGGCAGGGCGGCGCGGACAGAGGTGCCGGTGGGGACCGCCAGGTCCATGCCGCTGTGGCCCTTGGTCTGTCCGGTGAAGGGGTCCTTGCGGTAGCCGAACTCAGAGGTGACGATGTTCCTCCAGTTCTCGCCCACCGGGGAGCAGAAACCATCCGCTCCGATGAAGGGCGCGTCGGAGCCACCGATTCCACCGGCACTTCCGTAGCGTACCAGGTTGTAGACCGCCTCCGCGTTGGCCTGCTGTTCCGGGGTGACCACGCCGGTCCTGCGGTAGATTTCCTCCAGGTCCGTGACCGGGACCAACTGCGGCCCCCGGGAAACGAAGCAGTCCACGAAGGACTGGGCGTCCCCGTGGACCTCCGCGCCGAAGTACAGAACATAAAAAATTGCCTTGACCCGGAGGGCATCCAGGCTCTCGCCGCCCTCCAACTGCTCGTTGACAGCGGCGGCGGCCTCGTCCAGCAGGGCGAAGCTGGTTCGCATATCTTCAATGGCGGCGGCGTACTCCTCCGGGGTGTCCGGTGGGAGCTCGCCGCCGCTGAAGCAGAGCTCTACAGCAGAAGTGTTGCCGCTGGAGCCTCCGGCGGCGAGGGAGCAGAGGAGCGCCAGCACAAGGATGAGCGGTGAGAAGACTACCGCGATTACCCAGCCGGTCCTTTTCCGTGTCCCTTCATCCGTCAGGGCGGCGGCGGACAGCCTTGCCAGAAGGACAGGGTCAGCCAAGGCTCATCCCTCCCATCTCCTGAGCCTCGCCCTGTTCCGGTTCGGCCGTCAGCTCCTGCCAATGGTCTGCCAGAGCCCGGACGGTTTCCTCGTGGCCTCCGCCCCGGTGCTCCGCCCACTGCTGGTACTGCTCGAAATCCATGCCGTGGTCCAGCAGGAGCTTTGCGGTATCCACCGCATCATTCTGGATGCAGGCATGAAGGGCGCTGTAGTCCTCCAGGTCCACCCACATCCGCTTCTCCAGCAGTTCCTCCGCCATCCAACTGTTGCGCCCCTCGTAGGTCAGCATATGCAGTGTCCTTGCGGCGCTGGGCCCGCCGGAGATGCCCTTCTCCACCAGTTCTGACAGGGTGCGGTAGTCACCATCCGCGGCGAACTGTTCCAGCAGATGGGAGGGCGCGGCGGCGATCTGCTCAGGGGTGGACTGGTGGATGATCTCCGTTGCAATAGAGCGGTGGTCCAGGTAGGCATAACTCGCCATCTCGCCAAAAAACGACGGCTCCACCTGGGCCACGCAGTGCTCCGCCCAGTGCAGGAGGAACAGCGTTTTCTCCGGGTCGTGGATGTCGATGGCCCTCCGGCAGGCCGCGCAGTACATACCGTAATCAAGATTTTCTCTACCGTTCAACAGCATGGCGGTCATGTTCCTGCCCACGAGGCCGGGCCGTCCCGCCGCCTCTACCAGGAGTGCTTCCGCCTGCTCGGGGATCTTGGCGGAGTACTCGCTGAACGCCGCCAGCTCCCCGTCCCGGATGGCCAGCACCGCCTTGTCGTAGTCGCTCATCCGCAGAGGCTTCATGCCCACCTCGTTGATGTAGGCTGTGATGCTTCCGGTCATGCGGCGCAGGAGCTGTTCGGTCCGGGTCATGGCGTTCTCCTGCCGCTCCCGCTGTTCTACCAGGGCTCCGATGATGGTCCGCTGTTCCTCCGCACTCAGGTGGACCACCACCCCGCCGGTGCCGTCCTCCACGTTGCCAATTTCCATAAACCGGGCATGGGTGGTATGGTCTCCATGGAAGGCTTTGGTGATGGCGGAGGAGATGAGGAACATCCTGTCCAGGTCGTTCCCGCTCTCGCCCAGGGTCTTGCCGGTGATGAAGCCTTTAGTGATGGATTTGCCGTTCTCGCACCATTTGAGATACACATCCAGGTACACGCCCTCACTGCCGCCGTAGTCTGTGGTGCAGAAAATACCGGCGTTTTCAGGGATCTTCCTGCCGTTCTCCCATTCGTAGTCCAAGAGAAAATACTCGTCCGGGAGGTACCCTTGGCTCTCCAGCCGGTGCTTCAGCTCCTCGAATACCTCCTGGGCAGACCGATTCTCCAACTCAATGATGTTCATGTTCCACCTCCAGACTGTGCGCCAGCGCCGCCTCCAGTACTGCCGGATCGAAGCCGCAGGTGCGGTAGCCTTCTGCGAGGATGTCGCAGTAGTGCTGGGCGGGCCGTCCGGGCGGGTACCCCTGCGCCATGACGTAGACCGTGGCAGGCACGGTCCTGCTGTTCATCCGGACCTCCATGACCTTCTTCTCGCGCAGGACCGGCCAGTTCTCGTAGATGTCCAGCGCCCGCCCGTCTCTCCGGGAGAGCCTCCAGAGCAGAACGGGTACTACCCCGCCCTCTTTGGGTTCGATTGTGGCCGCAGCACTGCCGGACGGTCCGCGGAACACCAGCTCATAGCCCCTCAGTTCCGCCCTGCCGTAGACTCTTGCGTCCGGGAAGCGCACGGCCATCTGCGCTACGCTGATGTTGGCGCCGTAGGCCGCGTAGGTGATCTGTTCTTCCATATTGTCAACTCCTTTGTCATCCGTCAAAGCACCCGCAGGGCATATCCGTCTCCGGGAACATACTGCACAGGACAGTCTGATTTTTGTCCGCCTCCACGAAGTCCCTCCAGGACCAGCTCCGGCCCAGGCCCTTGACGCTGATGAGATTCGGCAGGGCGTTGTCCTCGATGGCGATGGCCCGGTCGTACAGCTCCCGATGGCGGTGGTAGAGGGTGCGGATCTCCCGGTGCTTCATGGCCGGGCAGAAAAAGCAGGACGATTTCCCCGGCGGCGGCAGGCCCGCCTCCCGGATGGCGGCGAGGCAGTCTTCCCGCTCCCAGCCCCAGTCGATAAGGGGGTACTCCTTGCGGTACTTGGTGTCTTGGTTGTCGTAGACCAGGGCGTGGTCCCGCCGCCGCTCCTCCCCGGCGTCATAGCCGATGAACTTCACCACCTTTTCTCCTTTCGCCCATACCTCCCGGCAGGGCGGGTAGTTGTTGCAGAATTTGTCCTGGGGAGCGATCTTGTGCTTGAGGGAGCACCGTTTGTATCCGTAGGCGATGGAGGGCAGGGTCCCGGAGCGGAGGCATTCCTGCTCCAGGGTCAGCCGGGCACCGTTCATGTCCCTGTACTCCACCACGGTGATCCCCGGCATCCCGTGCGCGGTGAGCCACTGGTCCATGACGGGCAGGTAGGCGTAGGTCTCCGGCAGTTCGCCGCCGGTGTCCGCGAACAGGATCAGGTCCACGGGGATGCTCCGCTGGTGCAGTCCTACTAACATGGCGGTGGAGTTGACCCCGCCGCCATAGGCTGTTATATTTATAAAAATTCCTCCTTTTCGATAAAATTTGAGTTGTTCCAGCACCGCTGGGTATGATAAAATGAAGGCAAATCTGAGAGAGGAGGCCGTGCCATGGGACAGCGCACCTATCTCGCCGTGGATCTGAAAAGTTTCTACGCATCCGTCGAATGCCTGGAGCGCGGCCTGGACCCCCTGACCACCAATCTGGTGGTGGCGGACCTGAGCCGGACGGAAAAGACCATCTGCCTTGCCGTCACGCCCTCGCTGAAAGCCTGGGGCATCTCCGGACGGGCGCGGCTGTTCGAGGTGGTCCAGCGGGTCAAGGAGGTGAACGCCCAGCGTCTGTGGGCCGCGCCGGGACGGCAGTTCACAGGCACCTCCACCAGCGACACAGAGCTGAGGGCGGACCCCGGCCTCGCCGTGGACTACATCGTGGCCCCGCCCCGGATGGCCCACTACATGGAGTGGAGCACCAGGGTCTACGATGTGTATCTCAAGTACGTCGCGCCCAGCGACATCCACAATTATTCAATCGATGAGGTGCTGATGGACGTGACGAACTACCTGGACACCTACCGGCTCACGGCCCGGGAGCTGGCCAAGCGGATCGTCCAGGACGTGCTGGAGACCACGGGCATCACCGCCACGGCGGGCATCGGCACCAACCTCTACCTCTGCAAAATCGCCATGGACATCTGGGCCAAGCACACCCAGCCGGACGCAGACGGTGTGCGCATCGCCGAATTGGACGAGCAGAGCTACCGCCGCAACCTGTGGGACCACCGGCCTCTCACGGATTTTTGGCGCGTGGGCCGGGGGTACGCCAAGAAGCTGGAGGCCCACGGGCTGTACACTATGGGCGATATCGCCCGGTGCTCCCTGACGGACGAGGACCTGCTCTATCAGCTCTTCGGGGTGAACGCGGAGCTGCTCATCGACCACGCCTGGGGCTGGGAGCCCTGCACGATGGCGGAGATCAAGGCGTACCAGCCGGACTCCAAGAGCATCGGGTCCGGGCAGGTTCTCCAGAGCCCCTACGGCTATGACAAGGCACGGCTGGTGGTGCGGGAGATGGCGGACCAGCTCGCCCTGGACCTGGTGGGCGCGGGGCTGGTGACGGACCAACTGTTGCTGACGGTGGGCTATGACATTGAGAACATGAAGGGCCGCGGCTACCAAGGCGAGGTCACCATGGACCGCTATGGCCGCGCCGTGCCCAAGCACGCCCACGGCACTGCCAACCTGGAGGAGTACACCGCCTCCACCAGGCGCATCGTCACAGCGGCGCTGGAGCTCTTCGACCGCATCATCGACCGGGAACTGCTGGTGCGCCGGTTCTACCTCACCGCCGGACGCATCGCGGAGGAGGCATCCGCCCCGGACAAAAAAGCCTTTGAGCAGATGGACCTCTTCACTGATTACTCTGCTGTGAACGAGCAGAAAGCCCAAGAAAGTGCCGAACTGGAGCGGGAGAAGAAGGTTCAGCGGACCATGCTGGACATCAAGAAGCGGTTTGGCAAAAATGCCATTCTGAAGGGCATGAATCTGGAGGAGGGCGCGACAGGGAAAGCGCGCAACGACACGATAGGGGGGCACAAGGCGTGAGAGGAAAATACGACGATATCATCCACCTGCCGCACCACGTCTCCATCACCCGGCCCCATATGCCCATGCGGGACCGTGCGGCGCAGTTCATGCCCTTCCGGGCGTTGACCGGCTACGAGGACGCAGTCCGGGAGACCGCCCGGCTGACAGAGGAGCGTGTGGAGCTGACGGAGGAGGAACGGTCCGTTTTGGACGGGAAGCTGCAAAAGCTGGTGGACGCTCTCCCCGGCCATCCGGCGGTGACGCTGACCTATTTCCAGCCGGATAAACGGAAGGCCGGAGGCGCATACGTCACTGCCTCCGGCCGGCTGAAGAAGATAGATGATCTCGCGGGCGTGTTGATTTTGATGGGCGGGGAGCGGATCGTGATCGAGGATATCATGGACATCCGGTGAGCTATCGCCCGCCCGAGTTTCCAAACAGCACCTTCTTATACTCCGGAGCCTTAACCTCCAGAAGGTAGCGCTCGTTGCCGCATTTGTAGAGGCACAATCCCTGCTGAGGGTAGCGGATGTGCTCATACTCCGATTCCTCAAGCTGGAGATTGTCCATGAAAAAGCGCCGGTCGATGGAACCGGCGTTGAAGAGGAACTGGTGGGTGGGGATGGAGAACAACGGCTTGGTCATCTCGGCGATGCCGGGCAGGGCGAAGTCCTCGATGTTCTGACTGGCCAGGAGCAGGGCGGAATCCTTTTTCCGCACCCGCTTCATGAAACTGCGGATGTACTCGATGGCCACCGGATTGGAGAGGAAGAGGTAGAGCTCGTCGATGGAGGCCACCGTATTGCCCTCGGTGAGCAGCTTGTTGCTGAGGTAGGAGAGGACGTTGAAGAGCATGGCGTTCTTTACGCTCCCGCTGGCGCCGCTGATGAGCCCCTTTACACCGAAGGCCAGGAATCTCGAACTGGTGATGTTGGTAGGCCCGTTGAAGAATTTGCTCTCCGCGCCCTTGCACATGGAGTGGAGGCCCAGCAGGACCTCCTGGAGCAGTTCCTTGGGGTAAAGCGGGTCTTTCTCGTCCTCATAGTGCTGGTAGGCGTCCTCAATCACCTTGTAGAGGTCGGAGAGGATGGGGAACTCCACGGGGCGCATACGGGAGAAGTCCGTCTTGTCGTTGATGCCGAATTTCTCATACATCCGCTCCAGCATCAGCTCGATGGTATCCACATGGCGGTCCGAGAAATCCTTGTAGGAGCGGAAAAAGTCCTTCAAGAACGAGATGTGCTGGCTGAGGCGGGAGTGCTCCCTGAAAGCGGCGGGGGCCTCGGGGTCATCCTCGCCATCCACGTCCCAGAGTTTAGGCTCCAGGGGATTGATGCGGTACCTGCCGCTCATGAGGTCCACGAAACAGCCGCCCAGATTGGCACATAATTCGCCCATTTCATGCTCCGGGTCCAGCGAGACCACACTTTTCCCGGACTCCAGCAGATTGCAGACCAGAAGCTTGAGCAGGAAGCTCTTGCCCTGCCCGGAGTTGCCGAGGATGAGGATGCTTGCGTTGGTCTTGTCGTCTGCCCGGCGGTCCAGATCCACGATGATGTTGAAGCCGTACTTGTCCTTGCCCACATAGAAGCCATGGGGGTCGGTCTTACCGGAGTAGTTGAAAGGGAAAAGATTCGCCACGGAGGAGGCGGGCAGGACCCGCTCGAAGAGGGAGCCGAAAGCGTCCGTCCCTGCGGGGTTGGCGGAGAGGAATCCCTCCCGCTGCCGCAGCAGGAGCCTGTCCGCGCTGATCTTGGCCCGGATGAGCTCCCTGGACACCTCCTCCCGCAAGCCGCGCAGAGCCTCCAGGCTCTTCGCCGAGAGGTCGAGGTACACGGCGCAGTGGTCCAGGGGCTCCCGGTTCCGGTGCATGGCGGTGACGAGCGCGGCCACGTCCTGGAGATTGGCCTCCGCGGTGACGCTCTGCTTCATGTCGTTGGTGCTGCTGCGCTCCAAGCGGCTGCGGTTGGCGGCATTCTGGATGATCTTCTGCTCCTCCGCCGCCGTCACCTGCCGGGCGTAAATGACGAGGGTGACACCGCTGTGCTCTCCCAGGTGGCTCAGGAGTGCCAGCTCCTCCGTGGTGGTGGGGTAGCCTCGAACAGCCAAGGTGCAGTGGTAGGCGCTGCCGAGGATGTAGTGGTCCGTGTTGAACTTCACCACCGCCGGCGCGATCTGGTCCAGGAAATCCTTGGGCAGCGGTTCCGGCGGGGCCTTGGTCTTCTTTTTCCTAGCCATTCGTTTCCACCCACCTCTCGCCGTCGATGTTGTCAAAGACCTCCGTTGTAACGTCTCCCTGGTAGTAGACGGCCAGCAGGCGCATGAGGTCCTGCTCCCCAGCCCTGCGGACGTGGAACCCCTGGTCCCGCAGGCTCTTCTCCAGCCTGGAGACCTGGGTGCGGGCGCTCTCCTCCTGCTGCCGGTCCAAGGTGAAGACCAGGGCAAACTCCCGGGCTGAGGCAGTGTCGGCCTGGATGCTGTCCAGGTGCGCGGCGTCCTGCCGCAGGAGCTCCCGCAGAGCGGGCAGGTCCTCCTGCTCCATCCTGCGGCGGTACCAGTCCTTGTTGCTCTGGAAGGACTCCCTGGAGTCCAGGGCCATCATGCAGACGGCGTCCACGCCCCGCAGGAGGTTAGTCAGGGCCATGACCCGGGCCCGGATGCCCTCCGGGGGCAGGACGGAGAGATTGTCGGGGCGGATCAAAAAGTAGACCAGCTCCCTGCGGCCCGCCTTGAGGCCGTCCGAGGTGAACTGGTCGATGCCCATGAGCTGCCGCGTGGACTGCAGCCGTTTTCGTTCTTTCTTCTGTTTTCTATTCAAATCGTGCCCTCCATTCATAATACTGCTGTCGCAGGAGGAGAAAGCAGACGGCGTATCGCAGGAAGTCCAGGATGCTGATGTCCTCCATGCGGATGCTGACAAAGGCGTAGAGCACGGTGAGGACCAGCGGGAGGAGCGTGCCCCAGGAGGCCAGGACCAGGACAGAGAGCAGAAAGCCCAGCCCGGTCACCGCCACGTCCCGCAGCTCCCAGAGCCACAGCGTCGCCTTTGCTTTCAGGTTGTCGGGATAGATGAAAATGTGAATCACCTCGATTTTCATAAAAATGAGGCCCGTGGCGGTCAGCCGTGGGCCTCGTCTGTCTTACCCTGCTTGTCGAGCACATAAACCCGCACAGGGATTTTACGCTTTTTGCAGTTGTCGATGACATATTTCGTTCCACGCGATGTCCCATCCCAGAACGCCAGGACGAGGTCCGCGTTTTCAATGATCGTGATGTTGCGCTTAAGCGGAGCGGCCCGCCCGTATCGGGTGTACTCCGGCAGATACTCCGTCAGCTCCAGCCCGTGCCGCTGGGCATACTCTCTTGCGCAGGCATCGACCCCTGCCGCCCCGCCGGAGACGATCTCGGTTGTGCCTTCCGGCAAATAGTCTCCCAGATTCTCCACGAGCAGCCCTCTCGAACCAATCACAGCGACTTTCATACCATTCTCCTCCACCGAAAATAGATATATAGTAGATATATTTTGAACGCAGTATTCACATTATAGCAGATTGCGAACACAAAATAAATACACTATATATTTATTGCGGAGGTATTATATGGCCATCAAGAGCGTGTCTATCCGGATCGATGACAAACTCCTGGATAAACTGCACTATGTGGCGGACTACGAGGGCCGATCCGCCAACAGCCACATATTGGTTTTGGTCCGAGACAGCATCAATCAGTTTGAGGCAGAACACGGCCCCATCCTGGAAGGCGGCCGTCCGACCGGCAGTGCAAGAGCGTCAAGGAAAAGCTGAGAGCGAAGAAGGGGCGGCAGTACCGCCCCCTCTTTTCAGTTATCCGGGTACCCGATGGCGGCCAGGGCCTCCAGGCACCAGCACCCGCGCTGTTCCAGCGCCTCCAGCAGCACCCGTTCGGCAGGACTGATCGTATCCTCCGCAGTGACCCTGCCCAGGGAATGCATCCTGATCCCCAACTCCGGGCAGTCCAGGACCGCCTCGCCGGGATGGTCGGGGTGCGGATGGATATGGGCCTCGCCCCAGTGGGGGATGCCGGCCTTGTAGCTCATGCTGATGACCGCGCCCGTCTCATCCCTCTCGGGGGTATCATACCAGGTCAGCATGGCTGTCCACCTCCTGCTCGCCGGTTTCCTCTTGGGACTCGTCCAACTGCGCGGCCTCCTGAGCCTCCGCCTCCTCCAGGGCCCGCTCGATGAGGCCCAGGACGAAGTCCCGCTGGCTGAGCTTCTTCCCGGTGCGCACCTTTTCCCGGGCGAGGTGGTCCTTGATCCGGTAGAAGAGCGATTCCGGGATCTGAAACGCCAAGGTTTTTGTGTACTCCATTGATTTTTCACTCCTTCTGTAGTATTCTGTGAGCAAATCGGTGATATAGGCCCCCAGCGGCTGACCGGACCGCTCCTGCTCCTCCCGGACCTTCGCGTGGAGGGAGACGGGGATCTGAGCACATAAGTTTTTTGTCGGTTCCATTCCGCCACTCCTTTCCTTGATGTAAGCGAAGTATAGCGAAAGCGTCCGCACAAAGCTATAACCAAAGCCAACGAAGATACGTTGGGAAACGAAGCGAAACCAACAAGTCACCGTCCGGCCCGGAGGACCAGGGCGATGCCCTGCATGAGATACTCCACACAGGGCACGGCGACGCTGTTGCCCAGAGCTTTGTATCTGGCGGAGTCGGAAGCGCCAGGGAGGTCCGTCCACCCCGGAGGGAACCCTTGTAGCAACTCGCATTCCTGCGGAACGAGCCTGCGAATGAGCTGGGCAGCAGGGGTACTGTGATCTTGCTGAAAGGCAAGAGGCAGGTTATTGCCGCCGGTCCCAGCTCTTGCGGACAGTGTGGGCGAAAGCGTATGGGGGCCGGTGTATCGCCCGTCGATGCCGTGGTTTTCAAAGAGAACGGCGGGCTGATGTCCATGCTCCTGGGCCCGCAGAGTTCCAATCACATCTTCTGAGCAGTCCATGACCCCGCCGCCCTGGTCGTTGAGGCAGAGGACAGCGGGCATCATGCTGCCGCTCTGCGTCCCCTTCAGCGTGGGAGCAGTCTCCTCCTGATACCCGATACTCCCGGCGCAGGCCCCCGTCCCGGCGGAGAAAGCGGCAACGAAGGTCTGCACCTGCATATTGGTCGTCGCCATCAGCGCCCCGGCGGTGTCCCCCAAGTCTATGGTCTCCTCCCGCTGGTTGATATGAAAGGCTCGGGGTACGCCGGATTGGTCCAACGCCCCGTTATCCGCCGTCCCTGCCTGGAGCTTGAGCGCCTGCTCCAGTTGAGGCGGCAGGGGTTTACCCCGCTCCTTCGCCCGCCGCAGGATACCCAGGCAGGCTTTCCTGCTCAAATAGTATCTGGATGGGACTGTATCCAGCAAAATCTGCGACAAGGAAGCATCTACGGCGCCTTTGGGGCACTCCGAAGTATTCAGCCGACCAGGTGGCCCAAGCCACGCAGGATCGTACTCCCAGTACGGCCCCAGCAGGCCCCCAGCGCCCGGACGCAGGTCTAACAACATGAAGGTCCGGTTCCTCAATGCGGAGGAACGCCTGGAGGACCTGCTGGAAGTCCGAGCCGGGCGGGACGCCGCTGGAGTATGCTCCGGGCACGTTCTCCCACACGGCGAATCTGGGGCGAACAGCGAGACCTGTCCGTCCACGTTTTTTGTCTGCATCTCTCATCTCCTTGATGATCCGGATCTGGTGCAGGAAGAGGCCGGAGCGCTCACCGGCAAGGCCAGCCCGCGCCCCGGCAACACTCAGTCCTGGCAGGGTGAGCCTCCGCAGATGATGTCCACCGGCGGAAGCTTCGCCCCGGCCAGCTTTGTAATGTCCCCCATGTGCGCCATGTCCGGAAAGTGGTGTTCTGTCACCCGGATGGGGAACGGCTCGATCTCGCTGGCCCAGACGGGCACGATGCCGTTCCGCACCGCGGCTAGGGGGAAGCCGCCAATCCCGTCGAAGAGGGAGCCCATCATTAGTACTTTGTTATCGTTAATTTCCATGTTTGTCCTTTCCGCCGGACAGGAAACGGAGTATTCCTATGACATACCAGGAATTTAAAACTCGATATCCCGTCCGGCTTAATGCCCAGCAGGAGGCGGCGGTGCGGCAAACGGAGGGCCCGGTCCTGCTGCTGGCGGTGCCCGGAAGCGGGAAAACCACGGTGCTGGTGACCCGCTTGGGGTATATGCTCTACTGCAGGGGCATCCGCCCGGAGCGCATCCTGACTGTGACCTACACCGTGGCCGCCGCCCGGGATATGCGGGCGCGGTTTGTGAGCTTTTTCGGAGAAAAAGGTGTGGAACGGCTCACATTCCGCACCATCAACAGTCTCTGCACGGCAATCATCGGGTATTACGCCCGGCAGAAGAAGACAGAGGCGTTCGACCTGCTCAACGATGAACGCCGGATCAAAGGCGTCCTCCGTGACCTGCTGGTCCGGACCGGAATCCCGTTTCCCAACGACCTTCAGATCACGGAAGCCCGGACCCACATCACCTTCTGCAAGAACATGATGCTCTCCGAGGCCGACATTCACGCCCACACGGTAGAGGGTATGGATTTCCCTCGCATCTACTTTGAATACCAGGACTACCTGCGCCGGAGCCGTCTCATGGATTACGACGACCAGATGGTCTTTGCCCACCGCATCCTCCGGCAGTTCCCGGACATCCTGGAGCACTTCCAGCGCCGATGGTCCTACCTCTGCGTGGACGAGGCCCAGGACACGTCCAAGATCCAGCACGCCATCCTCCGCCTCTTGGCGGCGCGGGAGCGCAACATTTTCATGGTGGGCGACGAGGACCAGAGCATCTACGGCTTCCGGGCGGCTTGGCCCCAGGCTCTGCTGGAGTTCGAGCGGGTGTTTCCGGGTGCGCAGGTGTTGAAGCTGGAGACCAACTACCGCTCCACCCGGACCATTGTGGACCGGGCGGACGCATTCATCCGTCGCAACCAGAACCGCCGTCCCAAGACCATGCGCACAGATAATCTGGAGGGTCCTCCAGTGCGGAAGGTGGTTTTGAAGGACTACAGCAGGCAGTACAACTACCTGCTGAAAATCGCGGAGAACTGCACTGAGCCCACGGCAGTGCTCTACCGGAACAACGACAGCGCCCTACCCCTCATCGATCTGCTGGAGCGGAAGGGAGTGCCGTTCGCCTGCCGTCAGCGGGAGGCCACCTTTTTCACCGCGCCGTCGGTCCGGGACATCGTGGATATGCTGGAGTTCGCCTTTGACGACGGCAACCGGGAGCGGTTTCTGCGCTTCTACTATAAACTGGACTTAAAAGTCAAGAAGGCGGTGATCACGCCCCTGCTCTACGGCATGGGGGAGGATGAAACCGTGCTCCAGCGGCTCCTGGACAGCGGGACTCTGGAGCCGTGGCAGGAGGGAAAGGTGAAGTCCCTCCAGACCCATTTCGCCAAGTTCCCCAGCCTCACCAGCTTTGCGGCGATCGAGCGGCTGGTGCGGTTCATGGGCTACGGGGACTATCTGCGGGAGCAGAGGGCGGACACCAGCCGGCTGGATATTTTGCGGGCTTTAGCTAACCAAACGCCCAATCTGGGAGCGTTTTTGCTTCGTTTGCAGGAACTTAAAGAGCTGGCAGAGGCAGGATCACAGGAGACGTGTCCCTTCGTTTTGTCCACCATCCACGCAAGCAAGGGACTGGAGTATGAGCGGGTGATCGTCATCGACGCGGTGGACGGCATCCTGCCCTCGGTAGCCCTCACCGCCCAGGGCGAGGCCCTGGACAGCGAGGACGCCGGGGCTCTGGAGGAGGAGCGGCGGCTGTTCTATGTGGCCGCTACCCGTGCGAAGCAGAAACTGGAGTTTTTATGCTACGAGGGCAAGTTCGGCGAAGCGTCCGAGAGCAGGAACACCTTCATTTCCCAGTTTCTTGGCGAGGCGTCCAGGCGGCAGGCAGTGCCGCCGCCACAACCACCCAAATCTGCCCCGGTCAAGCCCGCCGGGCCTGCGCCGGAGCAGATCGAGGCGTGGATGAAGGACTACATCCCCGGCGTCGAGGTGACGCATAAACTCTTTGGCCGGGGGCTGGTGACCGGGCGGGACGGGGACTTCGCCGTCATCGCATTTCGGGAGAACGGAGTCAAAAAGATCAGCCTCCCGGTGTGCCTGAAGCAGGAAAAGATCTGGTTGACCCACTTCGTGTAGGTCTACTTGATAGCCGCTGCCACGGCCTTGGTGGTGTTCACAGCCGCCTGAGCTGTGTAGACGGCGGACATAATATTTGCGCGTGTGGTCGTATCGAGGCCGAAGGTGCCCGCGATGCGGGGCACCTCCCCGGCGGAGAGCATGAGGCCCAATCCCAACAGCAGGTGGGTCCTAAAGGCCAAAAGCCCCGCGACCAGGATGGTGGATTGGAGGAAAGCGGTCAGACACAGCCCGATCACCTGCTTCATCCACTGGGTGAAACCGTCCACATAACCTCTCGGAATGCTGAACATATAGAGGCTTCCCACCGCGATTTGGATGAGCAGGATGCCGCCCCGTTTGAGGTTGGCGAAGAAGACCTTGAGCACGGCGTAGGCCATGGCGATGATGCAGAAGATGAGCATGATGGGGCTGGTTAGGACGGCTAACCCCAGATGGGACGCGCTTGCGACCCCGGCCTCCATCAGCTCGGACAGGCTCCCGATGGCGGCGAAGTCCTCGATGATTTGCCGCCCCACCTCCCCGATGCTGGTGCCCAGGCCCGTGATCTCCGCGGAGAATTTCCCCTGGAGCGTCACCGACAGCGAATAAAGATGCACAGGGAGCGTTGAGAACAGGCTCACGGCCAGGAAACCCTTGAGGATGTTGAGCGCGGTCTGCTGGAGGTTCCCCCTGCCCGCGGAGTACTCTATGGCGCACTCGAAGGCGGAGACCACCACGCTGACGGCGAAGAGCGCCCAGCCCAACTGATTGAAAAATGTGACCACAGCCTGAACCCAACTAAGGCCGAAGAGCTCGACGCCCATGTTGCCCATGACGGCGAAGAAGTTGCCGAGAAAGCCGATAATCTGCCCATAGGCCCAGTCCAGGAGGTTATCCATAATTGTCTCAACAACGAAATCAAAGACAAAGATGGCCCGTCACCTCCTAGCACTTCCAGTGGCGGCGGCGGTACCAGAGGAGCCACAGCAGGCTTCCCAGAGCGGCAGCGGCAACAGCGATAATTTTACGCATATTATTCTCCTTTTTCTGAATTATCGAATCATTAGAGCCCGACGATGGTCCAGATGTACAGCGGCGCGGTGAGGGTGAGGACGAGACAGGCGAAGAGGATCACCGGCCCGGCCCACTCGAACTGGCCATGTTTCTTATAGTCGAAGTAAGCGAGTCCGAGTTTACCAAAGAACGCGACTGCGAGGATCATGTCCAGCGCCGGGAAGACCACATTGTCCACCACGGTCTTGATCTGCCCAGCGGCGTCCTTCCAGGTGCTCTCCACCACGGTGGCCACGTTCCCTGAGCCGCCGCCCCCGCCGCCGGAGGCGAAAGCCGGGACGCAGAGGGCCGCCGCCATGATCCCGACCAGGAGCAGACAGCGCAGGTGCTTGTTCATTTTCTTCATAACATACCTCCCAAATTTCAAGGGACCGCCCTGCTGGACGGTCCCTCATATACATGAAATAGTGAATATCAATACCCGGTCCGAGGCAGGGACTTCTCCTTGGCGTAGACGGAGGTGACCCAGCGGTCCGTGGCCATGATCCACTGTTTGTCGTACATACCGCCCACGTCCGCCTGGTTGGAAAACTGTGTGCCGCCGGAGAGTCCGGAGAGCACCTTGCAGTAGACCTGGGGCGCCTCCACCTGCCGGAAGTTTCCGGGCACCACGCCGAAGACGCACATGAACTCCGTGACGCACTCGTTGGACGCGAGGCCCAGCGCCGCCGGAGACGCGGCGAAGACCTTATTCTGCTGAGTGCTGACGTTGTCCGCCAAGGTCCGGTAGATGCTACCGCTGAGGTTGGTCTTGTAGACGATCTTATAGTTCCCCTTCACGTTGTAGGTGCCTGTGACGATTTTGTCCAGGCGCACCGCCTGGGTGGGCAGGGTGTCACGCCAGTAAAAACTGGTGAGTGCGGAGGTGGAATTGTTGGCAATATTGGAGAAGTCATACCGGATGGACTGCCCCGGGACCACCTCGCTGTAGCCCCGCTTGGTGATGGAGACGTTGGTGTAGAGGCTCTTGTTGGTCATGGCGACGCGCACGATCTGACCGGAGAACTCGATCTCCGCCTCGATGGGCGTTTTGTCCAGGCCGTAGAAGTCTGCGGCTTTGGACTCCACTACCTTGTAGCGGCCCAGCGGCAGGGGCTTGGAGGAGGCGACGCCGTTCTTGTCCGTCTTCACCGTCTCGACCAGGTTGCCGGTGCGGTGCTCGTAAATTTCGAACTCGGTGCCCGGCAGAGGCGTCCCCTCGGGCCAGCCGTTCATGGTGTTGTACTCCGCGGAGGTCTTGGTGATCTGGATCTGTCCCGTAATGGGCGTGTTCTTCCACTCGATCAGGGTCGTCTCCCCGGAGGTGACATAAACAGTCTTCATCTCCGTGTCCACCAGGTAGCCCTTGTTCTCCATCTCCTTCAGGAAGTACTTCCCGGAGACAGTCAGGTCATCAATAGAAATGTACCCGGTGTTGTCCGTGGTGTACTGCCCGACGGGCTTGTTGGTGCTGTCATAGAGCAGGAACGTGACGCCGGAAATGCCCTTTCCGGTGATGGAATCGGTCTTGTGGAGCAGGATTCCACTGAACTTTTTGTTGGTGATGGTAATCTTGGTGGGTTTGCCGTCCTCCACAGTGAAGGGCGTGGGAGTGTCGTCCAGCTTGTAGCCCTCCGCCGCCTCGATCTCCACGGCATAATAGCTTCCGGCGTCCAGATCCAGCGCCACGCGGCCATTCTTGTCTGTTGTTACGGTATCCACCAGGGCGTCGTTAGCCTTGCGGATCTCGAAGGTGACGCCCGGCAGGCGCTTGGTCTTGTCGCTCTCATCTACCTTGATGAGCTCCACGCCTCCGGTGCATGAATTGGTAAACGTAAGCGTTTGGGTGTCGTTGGCGTTGATGACCACGGTCTGACTCTTTGCATTGGGATCGATGACGTATCCAGGGAGCGTCTCGATCTCCTCGACAATCACGGTGCCAGTGATGCCCAGGATCTTGATCTGACCGTTGGTGTCCGTGGTATAGAGACCGTTGCTCGATACCTTTCCGCCGTCCATGTCAACGTTGGTGCCGTCCGCGTAGGTGATCTTGAACTTGACTCCGGCCAGCGGCTCCTTGGTCTCTGCATCCAGCTTGTTGACGATAAGTCCGCCTGCTTTCTTGTTCCAGAAGGTCAGATGCTGCCCCTCACCGACTTTGATGGTGATGGTCTGGGGCGTGGGATCGAGGAGGAAGCCTTCCAGCGTCTTGGTTTCCCGGGCGGTGATGGATGTTCCGGGCTCCAGGTTGGGGATAGTGATGCGGCCATCCTTGTCGGTGGTGTAGTAGCCGTTATTGGGTCCGACGACAGCGCCTGTCCCGTCTGTGACCAAAAATTCAACGCCCTTCATGGGCTCATTGTTGGTGCCGTCCACGAATTTCTGGATGGTGAGGATGGTTGTGGGATCATTTTCAAAATCCAGGTTGTTCCCGCCGCTTGTACCTCCACCAGAGACTGTTTCGCTGGAGGTGCTACCGTTGGGGGTGCTTCCGGGGTTCCCTCCGGAGCTGTTTGCGCCGGAACCGGCCGCTCCACCGCTGACCCAACTGTTGCCTGTGCCGTTCTTCACAACGATGGTCTGAGGCGTCGGGTTGAGAACATAACCCTTGGGGACCTTGGTCTCGGTGACGACCACGGTACTGCCCGGGATCAGCCCTGTCACGGTGACCGTGCCGTCCGAGCCGGTGGTATACTTCCCGATGATCGCACCGCTGCTGTCCCGCACGGTGAACTCCGTCCCGGGAACGGGTTTTCCCGAGACAGAATCCTTCTTCGAGAGGGTCAAAGAGCACAGAGGCTCATTGTAAAACACGATGGTTTGTGTGTCAGCAGGATTCACCGTAACCGTCTGGGTCTGGGTAGTGGCGTCGATGACGTACCCCGGAGCAGGGGTGACCTCCTTTGCAACCACAGTCCCGGTGACGGAGAGGCGGATCTCGCCCATATCATTGGTGGTGTAGCGGCCCTTACTCGAGAGATGCCCGTTGGCATCGTCCACGAAACCGCCCTCCGCATAGGTCAGCTCGAACTCCGCTCCGGCCAGAGGCGACTTGGTCACTTTGTCCAGCTTTCGGATGACGAGGGTACCTGCCTTCTTGTTGACGAAGCGGAGCGTCTGCCCCTCGCCCGCCTTGATCTGGATGCTCTTGGGGAGGGTATCCAGGATCACGCCCTCGGGGACCTTGATCTCCTTGGCGGTGATGGTCGTTCCGGGCTCCAGGTTTTCGATGGTGATGCGGCCATCGTCCCCGGTGATGTACTCGCCATTATTCGGCCCGATGACTGCACTGCTGGAGTCTGTGACCAGGAAAGTCACACCCTTCAGAGGCTGATTGCCAGTCTCGGTCTCGAGATACTTCTCGATCGTCAGGCTGCACAGAGGGTCGTTGTAGAAGTACAAAGTTTGTGTGTCATCCGGGCTGACTACCACGGTCTGGGTCCGATTGGCGTCGCTGATGGTGTAGCCGGGTATGGACTGCACCTCCGTGACCACCAGGGAGCCCACCACGCCCTTGAGAACGATTTGTCCATTCTCATCGGTATAATAGATTCCGTTGCTCGACACCTTCCCGTTCTCATCCGGGAGGAATTTGCCGTCCGTGGTGGTGATCTTGAAGGTGACACCCTCCAGCGGGGTCTTCTTGTCCGCGGAACTGCGCTTGTTGATGACGAGGCTACCTGCGCGGGCGTTCTCGAAGGTGAGGCTGTTGGCCACGCCCTGCTGGATCTTGACGGTCTTGGGCGTGGGGTCCTTCACATAACCGTCTGGGGCCTTCTCCTCGGTGACGATAATGATCTGCCCCGGCTGGAGTCCGGTGATGGTAATGAGGCCGTTGCGGTCGGTGGTGTAGCGGCCATTGTTGGTCCCGATGGCCCCGCCGTCCTCGTCTGTCACATGGAACACCGCGCCCGTCAGAGGCGTTTTGCCGGTGCTCTGCTTGAGGATGGTGAGGGAGCAGTCCCGCTTGTTCCAGAAGACCAGCTCCTGCTTCTCCCCCGCCTTGATGAGGATGTCCTGGGGAGTACCATCCAAAACAAAGCCCTCGACGGTCTTGATCTCACGAGCGACCACGGTGGTACCGGGCTCCAGGCCATCCACGACGATCTCGCCGGCGTGGTCCGTGTAAAAAACACCGTCATCTGGTCCGACCGCCGCTCCGCTGCCGTCCACCAGCTTGAATGCCACGCCGGAGAGGGGCGCATTCTCCGTGCCCTCGATGAACTTCCGAATAATGAGCGTGGTAGCGGGCTCGTTTTCGAAAACGAGGCGGTTGACAGCGCCGGAGCGGACCACGATGGTCTGCGGGGTCTCGTCTAAAATGTACCCCGTAGGCGCTTTGGATTCGGAGACCACGATGGTGGTATCCGGCTCCAGACCAGTGACCACGACGGTGCCGTCCGAGCCGGTAAGATAATTGCCGTTGTTTGGTCCGACGGCCCTGCCCTCGCTGTCTCGGACAGTGAAAGCCGCTCCGGCCAAGGGTTTCTTGGTCACGGCATCCCGCTTGAGGATGGTGAGGTTGCAAAGGGGATCGTCATAAAAGCGAAGTGTCTGCGTGTCCGAAGCGTTTACCACCACAGTTTGGGGCGTGGGGTCCTTGCGGTAGTTCTCCGGGGCCTTCTCCTCCGTGACTACATACGTTCCGGGCAGGAGCTTCGAGAGGACGATCTGACCATTTACATCAGTCGTGTAGAGACCGTTACTGCTGGTGAGCCCCTCGTTGTCCGGTGTCAGCTCGCCGTTGGCATTGGTGACCTTGAACTGTGCACCGCGCAGGGGCTTCTTTGTCACGCTGTCGTATTTCTCAATGACGAGGCCGCCCTTGGGGCTGTTGGTCACTACAACTGTTTGGGTGTCCCCGTTGGCCCCAATGACCACATTGGTGCTGGGCGCGTCCATGACATAACCCGCAGGTGCTTTGATTTCCGTGAGCATATACGCGCCGGGAACGAGGTTGGAGACGTGGATCTCACCATTGGAATCTGTCTCGAAAATGCCGTTCTGGGTCAGGGTACTGGTCCCGATGACGCCGTCCAGGCCCACCTCACAGTCAGCGGCGGTGGTGATGCGAAACTGTGCGCCGGGCAGAGGCTGACCGGTCTGACTGTCCCGTTTCTGGACGATGATGGCCCCCTTCGGCTGGTTTTTGAAGGTCAGGCTCACCATCCGGCCCTCCTTCACCTGCACGGTCTGAGATTGGGTGTCGAGGATGAATCCAGCGGGCGCGCGGGTCTCCGTGACGACCACGCTTTTGCCGGGCTTCAAGCCGGTGATGCGGATCTCGCCGTTTTCGTCAGTTCTGTAAACGCCGTTGCTGTCGCCGATCACGGTACCGACGCCATTCACTATAGGTAGGGAATTTTTGAATAGCCGGAAGCATGTTTTCCTGGACTACGAGCCGTCTCCTGACGTTACGCCGTACCACCCCGCCACCTACAGGGAAATCAGGGCGTGGGTATTGCAGGAGTACGGCTTGAAGGTTTCTTCCCGGTATGTCACCCAGGTCAAGCGGAAGCATGGCATCATTACCCAGGGAGGCCAGAGCCGGCCGCTACCGGAGGGCGTGGAGCCGCCGCAGGTCCCGCCAGAGATGGAAACAGCCATTGAGGCCGCCCTGCGGCACTTCCATATGCTTTGACAAATTGATGCCCGCCGCTTCGGCGGGGACGACAAAAAAGGATCGTTCCAGGCATTGCGCCCGGAGCGGCCCGACCGGGAAGCCTTCGCCATTGGCCGGCCTGTCCAGACAGACACGACGGCATAGACCCATGGCACGCGCCGCCCTTTTTAGTACCAAAACAATCTATATCAGAATAGTACCTAAATTATTGACAAATACCTGGTTCCGTGCTATCATAATAAGTAACCAATCTGAGTTTACCTTATTTGACTACAGGGAGGTGCCCAACCATGAAGCTGTACGCATACGTCCGGGTGAGCACCCGGCAGCAAAGTTTGAAGCGGCAGATCGAGAACATCATGTCGGCGGACGGCGGGGCCTATGCCGGCGCCACGTTCTTCAGCGACAGGTTCACCGGCAGCACCCTGGACCGGCCCGAGTGGAACCGGCTGTACAAGCGGTTGCAGCCAGGGGACACCGTTGTGTTTGACTCCGTATCCCGCCTGAGCCGTGACGCGGAGGACGGCGCAGCCCTGTACGAAGAGCTGTACCAGAAGGGGATCGACCTGGTTTTCCTGAACGAGCCCCATTGCAACACGGAGTGCTACCGCCAGGCCGCCGCCGCCAGCATCCCAGCCACGGGCAACGAGATTGCGGATATTTACATCGAAGCGACCAACCAGGTCCTGATGCTCTTGGCCCGGAGACAAATTGCCATCGCCTTCGAGCAGGCCGAAAAGGAGCGGCACGATATCCAGACGAGGGTTCGGGACGGGATGCGGGCCGCGAAGCTGGAGGCCGCCCAGCACGGGATTGAAAAGACCTATGGCCTCGCCCCTGGTACGAAGCTGACCACCCGGAAGAGCATCGCCGCCAAGGCCGTCATCGTGAAGCACTCCAAGGACTTCAACGGGACACTGGACGACCCGGAGGTGATCAAGCTCTGCGGGATTTCCCGGAATACCTACTACAGATACAAGCGGCAGCTCAAGGCCGGGCAGTGACCGGCGGTGCCGCACCATGATTTGAAATAGGAGGACAAAAACCAATGAAAACTCATCTGTACCACAACAGCCAGATGGAACAGGAGCTGCACAGCAAAATCGACGCGGCCGCGAACGAGCGGCGGCAGGCGGGGCAGTTCCAATCCGGCATGTCCCTTTTGTAAGCCGCTGGCGCGGCTCACAGTGGGGGAAGAAACGGGGGTTGACAGGCGGGGTGGGATGTGCTACCATGAAGCCCTGTCCCTGGTACGCCCGGAACAATCTCATAAAAATTACGATCAACATATCAAGGATTTTTGAATGTGGCTAAGGCTACCAGTCTGCCCATTTGACCTTGGTATGTTGGTTTTTTATGCCCAAAACCGGGCAGGCGCGGCCGCCGCCACAAAGAATAAGGAGGAATACCGCTATGACATTCGATTTCCGATCCGTCCCCTGCGGCGACAAGCTGGCCGTTACCTTTTTCCCCGGCCTCGTGGAGCGTTCCCTCCGGCATTTCCTGGAGGAACAGGGGATCACCGGCTGGAGCATCGTCTCCAAGCGGGATGCGCTGGTACGCTTCCCTGACGCGAAAGTCCCCGAGGACATCCGCCTGTGCCCCGGCAGCCCCCGCGTGGAGAAGCGGGTGAAATGCCTTGTGTCGTACTACGACCCCGACGCGATGTACGCGGAGATCCTGAAGGTCAATGACAGCCCGGAAAACAGGGACTACCTGGCGGGGCTTTCCGAACAATATCTCAAACAGGAGGAATGCGCGATGGAGGACCAGCGCCCCGGTCCGGCCCAGCCCTACCCCTGGTACGACGACCGGGTGGAGGCCGTCCGGAAGGAGCACGTCAACCCCTGGGCGGAAGAGGACGAGCCGGAGCAGTACGACACCCCCAGAGCGATCTACGGCTACCTGGACCGGCTGGTCTGGAAGCAGGACGCCGCGAAGAAAGCCGCCGCCGTCATCGCCTACAACGCCTTCCAGCGGGGCGTCAAGTCCAACGCCCTGTTCATCGGCCCCAGCGGCTGCGGCAAGACCCACATCTGGCGCTGCCTGCAAAAGATTTTCCCGGGCCGCATCGTGATCGAGGACGTTTCCAACCTCACCAATGACGGCTGGAAAGGGGATAAGAAGTGGGCGAACCTGTTTCAATCCGCTAGTCTCCGGCCACAGACCGGATGCTGAACTTGGCGTTGGGGATACGCTTGGACGGGTCCGCAGAATCGACCTTGATAAGGTGGATTCCAGGCTTTTTCGCGTTGAAAAATACCAGGGACTTGATACCGTCCCCGGCGTGGAGCTCCACCTGCTGGGGCATCCCATCCAGGAGGTGCTCATCGTCTGCGGCCACCTCCTGCACCACATAAGTGCCGGGCTGAAGGTCTGTCAGCAGAATTTCTCCCAGCTCACCTGTGCGGTAGTCACCCAGGACCTCGCCGTCCTTCCAGACGCGGAAGGTGATGCCGGAGAGAACCTGGTTGTTGCTGCTGTCGTACTTCTCGATGTGCAGGCCGGGGAGCTCCTTGTTGGTGAAGGAGACGGTGGAGACCTGCCCGGTCACCACGTTCACGGTCTGGATGGTCTCCAGATCCGCTTTCCAGCCCTTGATGCCGGAAATCTCGCGAACCTCGTAAGCGCCGGGGGTGAGCTCGGAGAACTGCACCGCGCCGCCGGGCTCGGTGGTGCCGC
>CAJUOA010000031.1 GCA_910587785.1 uncultured Oscillospiraceae bacterium
GGCGAGGAGCCCCGGGCCTTCGTCGGAGATGGCATTTATTCGGAAGAAACAAAAAGAGGCCCGGGGCAAAGCCCCGGACCTTAAAGAACGTTTTACTTCAAGCTCTCTGCCACGGCGACGGCCACCGCCACAGTAGCCCCCACCATGGGGTTATTACCCATGCCCAGGAAGCCCATCATCTCCACATGGGCCGGCACAGAACTGGACCCGGCAAACTGCGCATCAGAGTGCATCCGCCCCATAGTGTCGGTCATGCCGTAGGAAGCAGGACCCGCCGCCATATTATCCGGATGCAGCGTGCGGCCCGTGCCGCCGCCGGAAGCCACGGAGAAGTACTTCTTTCCCTGCTCCACACACTCCTTCTTATAGGTGCCCGCCACCGGATGCTGGAACCGGGTGGGGTTGGTGGAATTGCCCGTGATGGACACATCCACACCCTCCAGGTGCATGATGGCCACGCCCTCGCGGACATCGTCCGCGCCGTAGCACCGCACATCCGCCCGCTCACTCTCACTGTAACGGATCTCCTTGACCACATTCACCTTGCCCGTGGCATAGTCAAACTGCGTCTGAACATAGGTGAAGCCGTTGATACGGCTGATGATCTGAGCGGCGTCCTTGCCCAGGCCGTTGAGGATAACCCGCAGAGGCTCCTTCCGGGCCTTGTTGGCGTTCTTGACAATGCCAATGGCCCCCTCAGCGGCGGCAAAGGACTCGTGGCCCGCCAGGAACGCGAAGCACTTGGAATCGTCACTCAGGAGCATAGCCCCCAAATTGCCGTGGCCCAGACCTACCTTGCGGTCGTCAGCCACAGAACCGTCGATGCAGAACGCCTGGAGGCCCTCGCCGATGGCCTTGGCGGCCTCAGCGGCGCTGGAGACGTTTTTCTTGATAGCGATCGCCGCGCCCACCACATAGGCCCAGCAGGCGTTCTCAAAGCAGATGGGCTGGATGCCCTTGACGATCTCATAGGGGTCAAACCCCTTGGCCTGGCAGATTTCCCGGCACTCCTCGACACTCTTGATGCCGTACTGAGCGAGGACGCCGTTGATCTTGTCAATTCTTCTCTCGTAGCTTTCAAACAGAGCCATAATTCTTGTCCTCCTCTCTTACTCGTGCCGGGGGTCGATATACTTGACCGCCGCGTCAAACTGACCGTAGTGCCCCTTGGCCTTCTCCAGGGCAGTGTTGGCGTCGTCACCCTTCTTGATGAAGTCCATCATCTTGCCCAGGTTCACGAACTCATAGCCGATGACCTCATCGTCCTTGTTCAGAGCCATACGGGTGCAGTAGCCCTCCGCCATCTCCAGATAGCGGGGCCCCTTGGACGCGGTGGCAAACATGGTGCCCACCTGACTGCGCAGACCCTTGCCCAGATCCTCCAGGGAAGCGCCCACAGCCAGTCCCCCCTCGGAGAACGCGGACTGGGTGCGGCCATAGACAATCTGGAGGAACAGCTCCCGCATGGCGGTATTGATGGCGTCGCACACCAGGTCGGTATTCAGCGCCTCCAAAATGGTCTTGCCAATGAGGATCTCGCTGGCCATGGCGGCGGAGTGGGTCATGCCGGAGCACCCCAGAGTCTCCACCAGCGCCTCCTGGATGACGCCCTCCTTGACATTGAGGGTCAGCTTGCACGCGCCCTGCTGGGGAGCGCACCAGCCCACGCCGTGGGTGAAGCCGCTGATGTCCTTGATCTCCTTGGCCTGGACCCACTTGCCCTCCTCGGGGATGGGAGCAGGACCATGGTACGCGCCCTTGGCGACAGGGCACATGTGCTGGACTTCGGTAGAATAGATCATGGCGAATCTTCCTTTCCTTTATTTTCAAGTCGAGAATTTCTTGCAAGTCTCGAAAGAATGCGAACAAAACCTCCGCTTGTCCCGGCTCGGGAACACTCCCAAGCTTACAGAGTAAATTATAAGAAAAAACCGCCCCCTTGTCAAGGCGGCGGTTCTGGAAATTGTGCCGGAATCCGGTCGGTTTTGGACGGATCGTTTGCGTGGGCTGTACAAAAAGGCGCGGTTCCCCCGGTATGAGGGTACCCCGCAATCGGGGGAATGACAAGGAAGCGGTCTCGTGGTAAAATATTTGCAGAAGATCCTGCGTAGGGCGGGAGATCGACGAAAAAAGCGGGGAACGGACTGACCATTCCCCGCAATTCTGCGTTATTTATGCTTCCCCACAAAAAACAGGGCGATGACCCCCGCGCCGGTATGGTTCCCGATGACGGGCCCCACGTGGTTATAGACCATCCGCTGGACGGGGTATTTTGCCTTGATGGCGCGGCCCAGCTCCTCGGCCTCGTCCAGGCAGTCGCCGTGGCTGATGAACACCAGGGAGGGGTCCTCCACCAGCTCCTCCATCCGCTCCAGCAGAGCCTGGATGGACGCCCTGCGCCCCCGGACCTTGTCCATGGGGATCAGCCGCCCCTCGTTATCCACATGGAGCACCGGCTTCATTTGCAGCATCGTCCCAAAGAGAGCCGCCGCCGCGGACACCCGCCCGCCCCGCTTGAGGTGCCCCAGGTCGTCCACCGTGAACCAGTGGTCCAGATGGTCCCGGCGCTCCTCCACAAAGCGGGCCGTGTCCTCCAGAGGCCGCCCCCGGCGCTGTTCCTGGACCGCCAGATACACCAGAAGCCCCTGCCCCAGGGAGGCGGCCCGGCTGTCCACCACCCGGACGGTGGTCCCGGGGTGGGCCTCCTCCACGTCCTTGGCGGCGATGGAGGCGGACTGGTAGGTGGCTGAGAGGGCGGAGGAGAAAGCGATGCAGAGGATATCCTTGCCGGTGGTCTCCACCAAACTGCTCATCTTCGCCTGGAACATGCCCACGCTGACAGCGGAGGTGGTGCCCATGACCCCGGCGCGGACCTTGTCATAGAACACATGGGGGTCCATGTCCCGGTTGTCAGGGTAGTTGTAATACTCCTTGCCCTCCATGTTGAAGGAGAGGGGCAGGACAGTGATATCCAGCTCCCGGACCAGCGCGTCTGGGAGGTCGCAGCAGCTGTCGGTCATGATGATATAGTCGCGCATAGCGGTACTCCTTTATTTCACAAAATTTTTGCCGCCGCCACAAACTCCCGGAAGAGGGGGTGTGCCCGGTTGGGACGGCTCTTGAGCTCCGGATGGAACTGCACCCCTACAAACCAGGGGTGGCCGGGGAGCTCCACGATCTCCACCAGCCGTCCGTCCGGGGAGAGGCCGGTGAGGCGGAGGCCCGCAGTTTCGAGGGCCTGCCGGTAGGCGTTGTTGAACTCGTAGCGGTGGCGGTGGCGCTCGTCGATGTGAGAAGCGCCATAGGCTTTGGCGGCGAGGCTCCCCTCCGCGATTTCACAGGGGTAGCTCCCCAGCCGCATGGTGCCGCCCTTGTCGGTGACCCCCACCTGGTCGGGCAGAAGCGCGATGACCGGGTGTGCGGCGGCGCTGTCCAGCTCGCTGGAGTGGGCGCCGGCAAGCCCCGCGCAGTGCCGGGCAAACTCCACCACCGCCATCTGCATCCCCAGGCAGATGCCCAGGAAGGGCACCTGGTGCTCCCGGGCGTAACGGACGGCGCTGATCTTGCCCTCCACGCCCCGGGTGCCGAAGCCGCCGGGGACCAGGACCCCCGCACAGCCTGCGAGGAGGTCCGCCGCGTTCTCGCCGGTGACCGTCTCGCTGTCCACCCAGCGGATGCGGACCTTCACCCCATTCTCAATGCCCGCGTGGGTCAGGGCCTCCGCCACGGAAAGGTAGGCGTCATGGAGGGCCACATACTTGCCCACCAGGGCGATCTCCACCTCCCCCTCCGGGTGCTTGGCCCGGTGGACCATGGTGGCCCACTCGGTGAGGTCCGGCATGGGGCAGATGAGCCCCAGCCGCCGCACCACCACCTCCGCAAGCCCCTCCCGCTCCAGCATCAGCGGCACCTCGTAGAGGAGATCCGCCGTCAGGTTCGGGATGGCGTGGTCCACGGGGATGTTGCAGAAGAGGGAGATCTTCTCCAGGATATCCCGGGGCACCGGCGCGTCGGAGCGGCAGAGGATCACGTCCGGCTGGATGCCGATGCTCAAAAGCTCCTTGGCGGAGTGCTGGGTGGGCTTGCTCTTGAGCTCCCCGGTGCCGGGGATGGCGACGACGAGGGAGACGTGGAGGAACATGACGTTGTGCCGCCCCCGCTCCGCGGCCACCTGCCGGATGGCCTCCAGGAAGGGCTGGCTCTCGATGTCCCCAACGGTGCCGCCGATCTCCACGATGGCGACGTCCGCCTCCGGCACGTCCAGAGAGTAGATGCGGCGCTTGATCTCCCCGGTGATGTGGGGGATGGTCTGGACCGTGCCCCCGAGGTAGTCCCCCCGGCGCTCCCGGTTGAGGACGTCCCAGTAAATTTTTCCGGCGGAGACAGAGGAGTTGACATCCAGATTCTCGTCGATGAAGCGCTCGTAGTGGCCCAGGTCCAGGTCCGTCTCCGCGCCGTCGTCGGTGACGAAGACCTCCCCGTGCTGGTAGGGGCTCATGGTGCCGGGGTCCACGTTCAGGTAGGGGTCCAGCTTCTGGACCTTCACCCGCAATCCCCTCTGCTTGAGCAGACGGCCCAAAGAGGCGGCAGTGATCCCCTTGCCCAATCCGGAGACCACGCCGCCTGTCACGAAGATGTATTTCACGAGCATAAGAGTTCCTCCTCCCGTTTGGCCGGGGCATCGGTAAACACAGTTTTTTCCGCATAGGCGGTCCGGACAGTCTCCCGGAAGCCCAGGCTGTCGTAGAGCCGCCGGGCGGGTTCGTTCCCCACCACGCACCAGAGGCGCACCTCCCGGTGTCCCCGGGAGAGCAGGTCGTTGACCAGGTATGTCACCAGCCGCCGCCCGATGCCCCGGCCCTGGAGGGCGGGCTTGACCGCCACGCTGGCAATCTCCGGCGGCTCCAGGTGGACGTAGGCGGCAAGCTCGTCCCCCTCCTGCCACACCAGGCGGTCCGCCGCCGTCTCGGCCCAGCGGCGGCGCTCCTCCCCGCTGGGAGGCCGGGGCGCGGGGTGGGGGAAGTCCCCCACAGACAGGCGCATCCGGTAGAAGGCGTCGGCGTAGAGGGCGTGGGCCTCGTCATAGTCCCCGTCCCGGTACTGCCGCACCGGGACCTCTCCCAGAGAGAGGGGCCCGCCGTCGTAGACCATGCAGGCGGAGCGGAAGGTCCGGCGCCAGCCCAGTTTTTCGGCAAAGGCGGCGGCCCGCCCGTTTTCTGCGGGCCAGGCGGTGACGATGGTCTCCGCGCCGCCCCGGCGGAGCTCCTCTTCCAGCAGGGAGGCCGCCTCCCTGCCCAGTCCCCGCCCCCGGAAGGGGGGCAGGAGGTACACATAGAGGAACGCGTTCCGCCCCCTGAGGGTCTGGACAACCCCGGCGGGGGTCCCGTCCAGGAGCAGGGCGCGGATGCTCGCGTCCCTGGCGGCGAGGTCGTGGAGGAAATCCGCCTCCGCCTCCCGCCGGTCGATCCGGGGCAGGATGGCCGCGGCGGCGGAGGCATCCGCAAAGGTGAAAGGGGCGTTCATCCGGTCTGACACCTCCCTTAAAAAAGGAAGCGGCGGTATCCCGCCAGCTAATTTTCTTAATGCTAATCTTTTTTGGCGGAAAAGTCAAGAGAAAATGAAAAACACCGGCGTCAAAATCTACAAAAATAACCGAAAAAATTCTCCTCTTTTGTTACAAGATTGTGAATCTTTTTTGCCCCGGTCTGTGGTAAACTAGATAGGTATATGCACGGGGCGGGGAAACTTGCCCCTTCTGACAGGATGATGCGGAAAGATGTCGGCTCTTTCCGCCGGAAAACAGGAGGTCAACATGGAGGGAAGACGGGTCGCCCAGGCGGAGGCGGCGAAAATGAAAAAAAGAGGCCGGAGCTGGGGCTGGATCGCCGGGGCCGCCGTGGCAGGACTGCTGACCGGCGGCATCCTGGGCTTCGGCCTGTACGCCAACGGCTACGAGAGCGTGTTCCCCGGGGTGACCGTCGGGGAGGAGGCCCTGGGGGGCCTCACCCGGGAGGAGGCGGGCGCTGTCCTCTCGTCGGAGGCGCTTTTGGGGGACAGCGTCACCGTTACCGCGGACGGGGAGACCCTGGGGACCTTCACCCCCGCCCAACTGGGGGCCTCCATCGACAAGGAGGGCCTGGAGGACGCCGCCTGGTCCGTGGGCCGGGAGGAGGGCGTATCCGGCTGGGTGAAAAACGGCCTGACCATGGCCAAGGGGATGCTGGGGGCAAAAACCGAGCTGGAGGCCCCGGTGGCCTATGACCAGGACGTCCTGCGCCGGACCGCCGCGTCTCTCGCGGAGGGCTTCGACCGCGCCCCCCAGGCGGCCAGCTATGAGCTCAGCCGGGAGGGCCTCTACGCCACCAAGGGCGTGGACGGCCGGGCCCTGAATCAGAGCGGCCTTGCGGAGGCCCTCGCCCAGGGCAGCGCCTCCGGCGCCGTAGAGGCCCCCTGGGACGTGATAGCGGCGGAGAGCCTGGATATGACGGCTCTCGCCGGACAGCTGGAGGCCGAGGCCAGCCCCGCCCGCTACGACATCGAGCAGGGCAAGGTGGTGGACGGACAGGTGGGGGTCAAGATCGACCCCGCCGCCGCCTCTTTCGCCCTGGACGCCGCCGCCCCCGGGGAGCGCATCCAGCTCCCGGCGGAGATCGTCTACCCCGAGATGACCGCCCAGGAGCTGGAGGCCGTCCTCTTCCGGGACGTGCTCTCCACCACCACCACCAACGTCAGCGGTACCAGCGTCCGCAAGGGCAACGTGAAGCTGGCCGGACAGGCGGTCAACGGCACCGTCCTCAACCACGGGGACGTCTTTGACTATAACAAGGTCGTGGGCAAGCGGACCAAGGAGAGGGGCTTCGGCGAGGCGGCCACCTACGTCAACGGCGAGACCGTCAACACTGTGGGCGGCGGCATCTGCCAGGTCTCCAGCACCATCTACCTGGCCACCCTCTTGGCCAATCTGGAGATCGTGGAGCGGTACAACCACCGCTTCTACCCCGGCTACATCACCCTGGGCATGGACGCCACCGTCAGCTGGGGCGGGCCGGAGTTCCGCTTCAAGAACAACACCGGCTACCCCATCCGCATCGACGTCAGCTATGCCAACAGCAAGCTCACCGTCACCGTGGTGGGCACCAAGGTCAACGATAACTACGTCAAGATGACCTACGACCTCATCAGCTCCAGCGGCTACGAGACCGAGTACGTGGAGACCGAGGACCTGCCCTACGGCACCCAGAAGCAGAAGCAGAACGGCTACAAGGGCTACGACGTGGTGACCTACCGCAACGTCTACGACAAGGACGGCAACCTCCTCAGCCACACTCAGGAGGCCCGCAGCAAGTACAGCAACCGCAACCAGATCATGCTGGTGGGCACCGCCGGAGCGCCCTCCACGCCGGTGGGCGGCGCCGGAGACGGCGGCGGTGCCGGTACCCCCGCGCCGCCTCAGAACGACTCCGGCCTGCCCATCGCTCCCGCCCCCCAAGAGGAACCCACCCTTCCTCCGGAGACGGAGATGCCTGCGTGGCTGAACCCGCCCGCCCAGCAGCAGTAACAGCGCAAAGGTCCCCTGGTTCTCCAGGGGACCTTTTTTGCCGCCTTTACTCCTTTTTCCGGGCGCTCCAGAGCATAGAAGCGCCGCTGTAGAGCAAAAATAGGCCAAAGGGCCTGCGCAGGACCGCCACGTCCACCGCCGCCGCGATGAGCGCCCCGGCGAGAGACGCCGCCGCGCCGGGGAGGGCCGTCTCCCGGAAGGCGTCCCGGTCCAGGAAGCCGTTTTTCCGGTGGAAGAAGAGCCCCAGGGCGGCGGTGGGGAGGAAAAAGAGCAGGTTCACCGCCTGGGCCTCCCGGTGGTCCACCCCCAGGAAGAGGGTCATGCACACCAGGAGCAGCGTCCCGCCGCCCACGCCCCAGGCGGAGAGGACCCCCGTGGCGGCGGCGAAGAGCAGAGGGAGCATCCAGTCTACCACAGCAGATACCGCACCCCCCCGTAGAGCAGGAACGCTCCAAAAATGGCCTTGAGCAGGCGCACCGGGATCTTCTGGTAGGTCAGGCCCCCGATCAGACCTCCCACGGCCCCGCCCAGGAGGTAGGGCCAGAGGAGGGCCCACCCCGGCCGGACCGTCCACACCGCCACCGCCGCCGACACACAGCACATGGGGAAGATGGCCGCCACGCAGGTGGCGAAGGCGCACCGGGGGTCCAGGCCGCTCCACCTGGTCAGGAGCGGCAGGACCACCATCCCGCCCCCTCCGCCGAAGAGCCCGTTCACAAGCCCGCCGGAGGCCCCGGCGATGCGGTTTTTCGTCCGTTTTGTCACAGTATACGCCCTCCCCCCTATGTACGGCCGCCAAAGGGCGGCCTTGGGGGCATCAGCCCAGGAGCTTGAAGCTCTGGCAGTCGGTGCACTGGTCCATGGTGGGGTTGGCCTCGTGGGTGCCCACCTGGATGGTGTCCAGGCCGCAGTACTGCTCGTTCTTGCAGTGGTGGGCGCAGTTCTGGACGGTGCACTTGATGGACTTGTTGGGTGTGCAGGCACAGCCGTTGTTGGTGCAGTTCGGCATAGTTGCTCTCCTCCTTAGAAGGTGTTTTGGGGTCGCCGGGGGTAGTTTGCCCGCCGGAGGAGGTTTTATGCACAGGTCCTCAGCCCTCCGCCTCCCGCAGGCGCTCGACAATGGTGGCCCGGGCGGCATAGCGGTAGACCACCAGGGGCGTCAGCGCCCCCAGGGCCGCGAACACCGGCAGTACCACCAGCAGCGGCAAAAGGGTCAGCCGGTAGGAGAAGAACCAGAACACGCTGGAGCACGCCCCGCCGATCACCGGCCCCAGCCCCACCGTCAGCGCCAGGGACGCCAGGAGGGACAGGGCCGTGTAGCAGAGCCCCTCGCAGACCAGCATGGTTTTCAGCTGTTTCCCCGTCATGCCCACGGACTGGAGCACCGCGAACTCCCGCTTCCGGGTGAGGATGCCGGTGAGGATGGCGTTGAGGAAGTTGAGCACCCCCACCAGGCCGATGATGAAGCTCAGCGCGCCCCCCATGGTGAAGAACATCCGCTGGAAGCCCTCGAACTCCGACGCGTAGGAGGCCCGGCTCTCGTAGCCGTAGAGGGTCTGGACGTTCTCCGTGTAGTCCGCGAGGAACGCCTCCATCTCCGGCCCGGCCTCGTCCGTGGTGTTGAAGCACCAGTGCATGACGCTCGCCGTGCCGGAGTCCCGCTTGAACACTTCGGCGTTCATCACGTACTGGTCCGCGCCGTAGAAGCGGTAGTCGATGGAACCCGGGACAGTCACCAGGGCGCAGACGGTGTACTCCCGGTCCTCATAGACCGTGGGGCGGGAGGCATAGTGGCGGCCCGTTTGACTGCCGTAGACGGCGTCAATGTCCTCGATGACCTCCCCGGTGTCGGTGAAGTAGTACTCCATCTTCTGGACGTAGCGGAGCTTCACCTTGTCCCCTACCTTGGCCCAGTGGGAGTCCATATAGGGCTCGTTGTAGTCGTCTTCCATCAGCACGGCGGCGATGGCGTTCTGCGCGGGGTCGTACAGGGGCGCGGTGTCCCCCTCCACCACCTCCAGGAGGTCCAGGGGCAGCTCCTCCATGCCGTAGATCTTGGCGCGGTCCATCAGGAGGCCGTCCGCGCTCCGGACAGCCTCCGCCACGGCGCGGTCGATGATCTCCGGCGGGTTGTGGCGGGCAAGCCCCTGCCGGTACCAGTCCTCGCTGACGAACTGCTGGATGTTGCTGACCTGCCCGTAGGTCCGGCCGCTCTCGGTGATGCCGCCCTGCTCCGCCACCTCGGCGATGATGTCCTCCGGCAGGGCGTCGTCCGACGAGGTGAAAAGCTGGGAGACGTTGAAATAGACGGCGTCCGCCAGGATGAAGTCCACGTCCGCGTTGCGGGCCAGGTACTTGTCCATGTCAAAGCCGGTGGCGAAGGTGTAGGTGATCGTGGCCAGCACCACCGCCAGGGTCAATGAGACGACGGTAACAGCCGTCCGCACCCGGTTGCGCCCCAGGTTGGCCCAGGCCATCCCCGGCAGGGACGCGCCGGAGTCCGTCCCCCGCCGCCGTCCCCCGGACCGGGCGGGACTGCCCTCGCTGCAGCGCACCGCCTCCACGGGGGAGACCTTCGCCGCCCTGCGCCCGGGCCGCGCGCAGGAGAGGAACACCGTCCCCAGGGCGAAGAGGGCCGAGCCGGCGAAGATCCACGGGCTGAAGGAGGTGGCGGCCCACATGGTGTTCTCGTCCAGGACGGACAGGACCACGGGCGTCAGCTTGACGCCCACGAGAAAGCCCAGCGCCAGCCCCATGGGGATGCCGATGAGGCTCAGGATCAGGGCCTGCTGGCGGATGATGCGCTTGATCTGCCGCCCGGTGGTGCCGATGGTCTTCAGAAGGCCGTAGAAGCGGATGTCGTTGGTGACGGAGATTTGAAAGACATTGAAGATGATGAGATACCCGGTGAAAATGATGAGCAGGAGCAGTGCCCCGATGGCCAGGAGGGTCCCGGCGTCCATGCTGTTGCTCAGCTGCGCGCCGGAGTAGCCCCAGTTGACGCCGGTGCCGATATAGTTCTTCCCTGTGGCGTCCACGGACTGGTACCCGTGGCTTTCCAGGATGGTGAGGAGGTCCGCGCCGATGTGCATGGCGCTCCCCAGCATCACGTCCAGGTTCCACTTGCCGGTCATGGAGTCCGGGTCTCCGCTCCCCAGGGCGCAGACCTCCGCCGCCGCAGACCGGGGCAGGAGGATGTGGCTGGCCGACACCGCGCTGTCGTACTCCCACCAGCCGGAGAGGGTGAAGGTGCGGGTCACCGCCTGGCGCTGGGCGGTGTTCATGTCGATATCAAAGGTGACGGTGAACTCCGCCCCGATCTCCGGCTCGACGCCCAGCAGGGCTAAGACCCGGGTGTCGGTGGCGGCCTCGTTGGTCCCCTCCTCCGGCAGGCGGCCCTCTGCGGGCGTGCAGAAATAGTGGGGGGCGGCGGCGGGCTCGAGATAGCTCACCTCCACATGGGCCTTGTGGAAGGGCGCTTCCGACGGCATCCCCACGAAGAGACGGGCGAAGCCCTCCCGGATGAGGGGGTCGCCCCGCAGCTCCTCCACCTGGTCATATGACAGGTCCTTGAAGGTGCCGTGGCAGTCGCCCCCGGCCTGCCGGAAGTTCTGCTGCTGGAAGGACGCGTTCAGCGACGCGGCGATGCTGAAAAGGGACGTGAAGAGCACCGTGGTCAGGGCGATGGCCAGCACGGCCACGATGTTCCGCGTCCGCGCCGCCCCCATGGACCGCAGGCCCAGCCGCCGGATGCAGGAACCGTTGGAGACATTCAGCATGTCAGCCCCTCCTCTCCGCAATCCGGCCGTCCTCAATGCGCACGATCCGGTCCGCCATCTGGGCAATCTCCTCGTTGTGGGTAATCATGACGATGGTCTGGGCGAAGCGCACCCCCGTGACCTTCAGCAGGCTCATCACGTCCTGACTGGTGCGGGAGTCCAGGTTGCCCGTGGGCTCGTCGGCCAGGAGGATGGCGGGCTTTGCCGCCAGGGCCCGGGCAATGGCCACCCGCTGCTGCTGTCCGCCGGAGAGGTTGTTGGGGAGGCTGTGCAGCTTCTGCTCCAGGCCCAGAGTCTCGATGATCCGGTGGAGGTAATCCTGGTCCGGCTTCCTGCCGTCCAGCTGGAGGGGGAGGACGATGTTCTCGTACACGTTCAGCACCGGCACCAGGTTGTAGTTCTGGAACACGAAGCCGATCTTCCTCCGGCGGAAGATGGTCAGCGCCTCGTCCTTCAAACTGGAGAGGACCTTCCCGTCCACCGCCACCTGCCCGGAGGTGGGCCGGTCCAGGCCCCCCAGCATGTGCAGCAGCGTGGACTTCCCGGACCCGGAGGTCCCCACCACCGCTAAGAAGCACCCCTTCTCCACAGAGAGGGTCACGCCGTCCAAGGCCCGGACCTGGGTGTCCCCGGAGCCGTAGATTTTTGTCAGGTCTTGCGTCTCTAAGATTGCCATAAACATGCCTCCAAAGATAAAGTCTGTGCTGTCCTTTGACAGTACAGACTTTATCACAGGAATCTTTCCACATTCTTTCTGAAATCTAACGGTTTTGTAAGATTTGGGGACGAGTGGATGTTGGGCTCTGCCCAAACCCGCCAGGGCTCTGCCCTGGACCCGGCAGGGGCCTTGCCCCTGCACCCCACCAGGGGCTGAGCCCCTGGACCCGCAGCCTGCGCTCCGCTAGGGCCTGGGCAGGAACACCGAGAACACCGCCCCGCCCCCCTCCGCCGGGTCCACCTTGAGGTAGCCGCCCTGTCCCTGGGCGATCTCCCGGGCCAGGTACAGCCCCACGCCCACGCCCTCCTGCTCCCGGGCTCCGGGAGCGCGGTAGAACCGCCGGAAGATCTTCGAGCGCTCCTCCTCCGGGACGCCGGGCCCCGTGTCCGCCACCCGCACCCGGCAGAAGAGCTCGTAGACCGCCGCGCCTACCGTCACCGCGCCCCCGGCGGGAGTGTACTTCACCGCGTTGTCCAGGAGATTGCACACCGCCTCTCCGGTCCACTTCGGGTCGAACACCGCCTCCGCGCCGGAGGGCACCACCGTCAGCGCCACCCCCTTCTCTGCCGCCTTGGGGGCGAACTGCGCCGCCGCCTCCGCCAGCATGGGGTCCAGCGCCCCGGGGACGGGGTGCAGGTCCAATATGCCCGTCTCCAGCCGGGAGAGCCGGGTGAGGACCTCTGTCAGGGCCCGGAGCTTCTCCGCCTGGGCCTCCAGGGCGGCGGCGCAGGTCCGGCCCTCCTCCGCGAGGGACTGCTCCGCGAGGAGCTGGGCGTACAGCAGGACATTGGCGGCAGGGGTCTTGATCTGGTGGGAGAGGTCCGTCAGCAGGGACTGGATGCGCACCTTCTCCGCCTCCACCGCCTCCCGGGACAGCGCCCCGGCGGAGAGGGTGTGGGCCAGCTTCGTCTCCAGGGCGGACTGGCGGCTCTCGTCGAACACCTCCTCCCGGAACTGCCCGGCCTCCGCTCGCTCCAGCATCTCCCCCAGGCGGCGCAGAAGCCGCCGGGAGGCCACACGCTCCCGGACGGCCCAAGCGGCCGCCCCCAGGGAGAGGATCAGAAAAACGATCTCCATACTCACCCCGCCGCCCACGTATAGCCCAGGCCGTACACGGTTTTCAGGTACCGGGGGTGGGAAGGGTCGTCCTCCAGCTTGCCCCGCAGGCGCTTGACCGTGACAGAGAGGGCGTTTTCGTCTACATACGCCGCGCCATCGGTCCAGACGCGGTCGATGAGGGTTTCCCGGCGCAGAGTGGTCCCCCGGTTGGCCACCAGCAGGCGCAGGAGCTTCTGCTCCGTCTTGCTCAGATCCACGCTCACGCCGTTTTTGCTGAACTCCATGGCCGCGAAGTCGAAGGTAAAGCCATCCTGGGTAAAGACCTCCGTCTGCGGGGGCGCGCCCCGGCGGAGCTGTGCGTTGACCCGGGCCCGCAGGATGGCCAGGGAGAAGGGCTTTGTCACATAGTCGTCCGCGCCGGATTCCAGGCCCATGACGATATCGGTCTCCAGGTCGTTGGCGGTCAGGAGGATCACGGGCACGCCGGACCCGCTCCGCCGCACCTCCCGCAGGAGGTCCAGGCCGCTCCCCTCCGGCAGGTTCACGTCCAGCACCAGCAGGTCGAAGGGCCCCTGTGCCAAAAGCGCCCGGGCCTCCGCGAGCCCGGCGCAGAGCTCTGCCCGGACGCCCTCCGTCTCCAGGGCGAAGCGGACGCCCCGGCCTAACGTGGCGTCGTCCTCCAGAAGCAGGATGCGGCTCACGGCTTGCACTGTCCGCAGGGGGAATACCCCTGGCTGACCAGGTCCTCCCGGACGCCGGTCCACTCCTGCCGGTTGCCCTTGCTGATGGAGGCGGCGTTGGAGCACGCCGGATCGTGGAACTTCTTGGAGCTGGTGTTGAGGACGTAGCTGACGTCCTCCCCGCCGCCGGAAGCCTCCCCGTCCAGCCGGCTCTCCCCGGTGGCGTAGTCGATGGCCACCCCGGGCTGGCAGTTGTAGACGTACACGCTGAAGCACACGCCCTCCCCGCCGTCCTCCACGCTGAGGGCCTCCATGATGACCCCCCGGGCCACCAGCTCCTGCCCCACAAAGTGGGGCGTCACCCGGTACATCACATGGTTCTCCGTCTCCTTCACGTAGTCGGCCACCAGGTTCTCAAAGGGGAGCATCCCCTCTACGTTCATATACCGGGTGCCGGTGATGAGGTTCTGCTTGTTGGCGTTCTCCCCGCTGAGCTGGTAGCCGATGAGGTGGCACCGGTTGTAGAGGTATTTTCCATCCACGCAGTCGTACTTGGCGCTCTGCCATCCGGAGGGCTTCACAGACCCGATGGACCCCCGCTCCTCGGTGGGCATCAGGTCCACGCCCACGCAGGCCTCCGCCGTGCCGCACCGCCCCAGCTCGTCCAGGGGGGCATAGGTCTCGTAGGAGTTGGTGGTGGTGTTCTCGAAGTCCGGCTTGGAGTTGCCGAGGAACACATACGGCTCGCCGGAGAAATCCGGGACGTACTCCACCGAGGACACGGAGGTCATGGCCTCCTGGGGGGGCGAGAGCCCGATCTCTGTGCACCCCGTACTCACCAGGCACACCAGGACCAAAAGTGCCGCTATCGCCCGCTGTTTCCAAATCTTCATCGCTTATAGACCTCCTTGGTAATCTTCTCGTGGCTGGACCCGGCGAACTCCTCCCGCCGCTCCAGCTTCCAGGCGCTCAGGCCGATGGTGCAGTACAGCCCCGCCGGGTACTTCCGGTTCCAGCGGTAGACGATCAGCCCTTCCGCCCGGTCTGCCCAGGCCGCGGGGTCCTCCGTCTCCAGGAAGCAGACCTCCCCCGGCCCCGCCTGCTCCAGGAAGTCCTCCGCTGTGCGCAGGCCCTCCGGAGGCGGGTCGAACTGCCGGGCGCTGTAGGCGTTCATCCACAGCGGACCGCCCCCCGCCTCCCGGACCAGGTCCTCCCGGAGGACGCGGTCCTGACTCTGCCTGCGGCCGTTGAAGAGCATCCCGTTCCGGTCGTCGATACAGACGGCAAGGATCATGGTAAGACCTCCCTTTTCGTTTGTTCAAAGGCGCGCCCCGGCGGATCGCTCCGCCGGGGCGCACCGGAGGACAGTATAGCATAAATTTTCCGTCTATGCCACTATCCCCCCAAAATTTTTATTCGCCCTGGGCCTTCCCCAGCATTTGCAGGATGCGGTAGGCCATGGTGAGGGCCTGCTCCCGGGTCATGAGGTCCTCCCACATGAAGTTGGGGGACCCGTCCGGCAGCGTCCCGCCGCCCTGCACGATGCCCTTCTCGATGAAAAACTCCCGGGCCTCCTTGCTGTAGGCGCTGGAGTCGTTGTCCCGCAGGGTCTGCCGGTAGGCCTCCATGGCCGTGCAGAAGCGCTGGTTGAATTCCTCCTGTGTCATCTCCTCGTCCTCCTTCTCCTCAAATACGGGCCGCACGGCCCCGACGACCATTCTGCTTGCCCGCTCCCGGCGCTGGACCTGACCGCCGTTGGCGTCGTTCCCGGCGCTGGTGTTGCCCTCGATGGCGGTGACGCCGGTCTTTGCCACCCGCTCCACGATGCCGCAGTGGACGGGCGCACCCTTCTTCCCGGAGAAGTCGTAGACCACCACGTCCCCGGGCCGGAAGTCCTCCGTCACCCATGCCCCCTTCTTCTGGGCCGCCCGCATCAGGGCGGAGCAGGAGGCGGTCCGGGCCGGGAGGGGCACCCCCGTCTGGTGGAACACCCACTGGACGAACGCCATGCACCAGGGGTAGGCCCCGCCGGAGACCTCCTGTCCGTAATACCAGGTATTGTAGAGGACCCGGTTGCTGTCCGGGGGGCTCTCTTTGATCCCCAGCTGGTCCCGGGCCAGGGCCAGCAGGGCCTCAACCTTCTTTGCTTCCATCTTCCATCTCCTCCACGGCCTCTACGGCCTCCTGGACGCTCTCCACGGCCTTTTTGATGCCCTCGGCATCCAGCCGCCCCTCTGTGACGATATACGTGGCCACGGAGGCCACCGCCACCACCGCGCCCGCCACAGTGCTGATAACCGCCTCGTCCAGGCCGAAGGCCATGGCGAGGCCCGCGGACAGTCCCGCCAGCGCCGCCCACAGCTTCCGGCTGGTGAGCTTGCGGAACAGTTCCTGCTTCGTCATTGCGCGCTCTCCTTTCCGTCCCCTCGGGGACACTCCATCTTATGCGCCGCCGTCGTGGGCGGCCTGGTTCAGGTGGGCCTCCAGCTTGCCCAGGGCCTCGGTGACCGGGCCGTCGCAGCCCTGCTCCTTGAGCCCCTTCAGGCAGGCCAGCACGCCGCAGCAGATGAGGATCTGCTCCTGCCGGATGGCGGTGAGGGCCTGATCCTGCTTCTTGTTGCCCTCCACGAAGCGGAAGAGCCACACCAGCCCCCCGCCCAGCGCCCCCAGCGCCCCAGCCAAGGCCGCCGCCTGGATGACCGCCTCCGCCGTGATGGTCACTTCCACGTCCGCCGCCCCCTTTTGCTGTAGAATCTTCGCATGTCGATCCCCTCCTGTCAAAAATTTGGGCCCCGGCTCACGGAGCCCTTACCCATGGGGGGAAACCGCCGGGAAACTGCACGGCGGCATACACCGTCAGTTTCTACAAAGTTTTCCCCCGAAGGCCCGGGAGGTTGCCTCGGAGAGCGGGGCGTGGTATACTGCGGGGGAGAAACATTGGAAAAAGGAGGCCGGCCCGCCGTGGATCTGCTGCTGACGCTCTTATGGACAATTGTGGACTCCCTCATTGGCCACGGGTATCTTCTCACCTATCTCTTTGCCATCCTGGACGAGCGCCCCGGACGAAAGCGCCTGGGCCGCATCCTGCCGCCCCTGGCGGCCTCCTCGCTGGTCAACGCTGTGATCATTCTGGTGCTCTATCTGACCATCCCGGACCTGCTGGTCCTGCGCAGTTCCCTGAGCTCCGCCTTCGTCCTGGCGATGTGTACGGCGTGGGTGCGCTGGGCCTGGCGGGTGAACCTGCGGCAGGCCTTTGCGGCGGTGTGCATGGCGGCGGTCTTCCAGGTGGCCCTCTCCGCCCTGCTCCAGACCTTCTATAACCTGTACTCGTATCTCCTCGGGGCGGCTGCGGCGCTCCTGACTGCGGAGCTGTTGTGGCGTCTGCGGTTTGGACGGTCCTTCCGCCTGCTCCTGGAGGAGGGGGAGGGCCTGGGCCGCCTGTGCCTGCTCCTCTTCGGCCTGGAGGCGTCCATGGAGGCCCTGTCGGTCCTCCGCTGGGGGGTGCAGACGGCCTATGTCCCCGCCTACAGCATCCTGACGGTGGTACTGACGGTGCTCATGACGGCGCTGGTGCTCCATCTGGCCCGTCAGGTGGAGAGCGGACGCCTCCTGCAGGCCCAGCAGGACGTCATCGCCCAGCAGAAGCTCTACGAGCGGGACCTGGAGGCCATAGAGCGGGAGGTGCGTTCCTTCCGCCACGACTACAAGAACCTGGCGGCGGGCCTGGCCGGGCAGGTGAGCGCCGGGGAGTCGGAAGCCCTGCACCGGGCCCTGGCCTCCCTGGACGCCAACTTCGACCGCCGCCTGGGGGAGAAGATCCGCTCCGCCGCCCAGATCGGGAATGTCCGCGTCCCCCAGGTGCGAAGCCTCCTCTTGACGAAGCTCACGGACATGGAGGCCCAAGGCGTCTCCTGCCGCCTGGAGGTGCTCTACCCCGTGGAGGCGGTGGGCATGGACGTGTGGGACTTTGTCCGGTGCCTGGGCGTCCTCCTGGACAACGCCGCCGAGGCCGCCAAAGAGACGGCGGAGCCCTGGGTGGAGATCATCCTCCTGGCCCAGGGGGGAACGCTGTCCCTGCGGGTGGCCAACGCCTGGAGCGGCGCCGGGGACCCGGGGCGGTTCTGGGAGGAGGGCTTCTCCACCAAGGGCCCGGGCCGGGGGCTGGGGCTGGGCGGGTACCAGCGCATCCTGGCCGGCTGGCCCAACGCGGTGTCCTCCGCCGGGTGGGAGGACGGGACGTTCTGCCAGGAGCTGACCATCTCGGAGGTGCGGCCATGATCGGCATCTATCTCTGCGACGACGACCGGGCGGTCCGCCGCCGCATCCAGGAGGCCCTGGAGCGGAAAATCTTCGTGGAGGACTGGGACATGGAGGTGGTGTGCAGCGCGGACAGCCCCGGCCCCCTGCTGGAGGCCCTGGCGGAGCGGGGGCCCCGGCGTGGCGTGTACTTTCTGGACGTGGAGCTCCAGGACGGGGACTGGGACGGGTTCCGCCTGGGGCAGGAGATCCGCCGCCTGGACCCCCACGGCACCCTGGTCTATATCACCGCCTACGGTGAACTGGCCTGCCGCACCTTCCAGTACCACCTGGAGGCCTTCGACTACATCGTCAAGGACCCGGAGGGGTTGGAGGAGGCGGTGTGCCGGTGCCTGGAGGCGGTCCACGCCCGCTTCCAGGTGGAGCGCCGGGACCCGGAGGAGGTCCTCACACTGCGGGAGGGGGACCGGGTGCGCCACATCCCCCTGAAGGAAATCCTCTTTTTTGAGACCGCCCCCGCGCCCCACCACGTCCTCCTCCACACCGCCGGGAGCCGGGTGGACTTCGTGGGCAGCCTCAGCGAGCTGGAAAAGCGGCTGGGGGAGCGCTTCCTCCGGGTCCACCGGGCCTACTTGGCGGCGGTGGACAAGATCGAGTCCGTGGACCTCAAGGGGGGACGGCTTCTGGTGGGGGGACGGACCTGCCTGCTGTCCCGGGCCGGACGGACGGCGCTGAAAAAGAGAGCGGGGGCGGGCTGTTAGGGCCCGCCCCCTTTTGCCGTTCGGGAACGATTTCTGCCGTTCAGGAAAATTTGCCCCGCAGGCCCCTCCCCTGTGGTATGCTGTCCCTGCAAACAGACAGGGACAGAAAGGAGGGATTAGCTGTGGCAAAGAAGGAGCGTTTTGTGGAAGTTTACTCCCAGGGTGTTATGAACGTGGTCAAGGTCCTCGTTGATTCGGAGACCGGTGTGAATTACATGCTGGGTTCCCATGATTTAAGGACCGGAACCGGACTGACCGTCCTGGTGGACCGGGACGGCAAGCCCATCGTCACCCCCATCCAGGAGTAACTGGAGCATATTCTTTATCAAAGGAGATCATCCCGCATGGCAAGCGAAGAAAAAGTCAGTCAATACGCCCGGGAGGCCGGATACGAGCCGCTGGAGGACCGCTGCATCATCGTCAAGCCCGCCCCCGGGGACCTCAGCGAGAAGATCGTCGCATTTTTCAAGTCCATCGTGGAGTGTGAGCTGTGCGTGCTCCAGATGTGCGAACATGAGCTCATCCTCCTGCCCTTTGACCGTATGTGGACCTATCTGAAAAAGGATGTGTCCCTGGTCCTGCCCTACAAGGACATCCAGGCCGTGGAGGTGGAGGAGGACCTGCTCAACTTCGTCATCACCATCCGGACGGAGGAGGACACCATCCGCCTGACCACCCAGCAGAAGGCCCTGAGCGACTTCCGCATGTCCGGCCTCACCGCCACCCAGTTCACTGGAAGGTACCGGAATTGGCACAAGGAGAACCTGGACGGTACACTGCGGGCCCTCACGGCCCTGGGCGCCTCCGTCTGAAAGTGCATAACAGAAGCAGACCAGGGAGTCAAAAAGCTCCCTGGTCTGCTCTGCCTGCGGGCCTGCCGCTGTGCGCTCAAAAGAGAGGAAACGCCGCGCTTCCTTACGCGTCCCCGGCCTCAAACCGCTCCTCAATATGGAATGCGTCATCCATCTGCTCGTAGAGGAGGAACTGGGACAGGAACACGATATACCAGATGCCGGTGACGGGCAGAAGCAGGAGCGTCCAGGGCGCGAAGAGCACCATCACCGCCCAATAGGCCAGCTGGAGGAGCCCCGCGCCCAGGACCCGCCAGAAGTGGAGCAGGAAAAACAGCCCCGCATTGTACAGCCGCACGGACGCCCTCTGCCGGAACAGCACCAGCTGGGGCCACAGCAGGGAGTTTGCCGCCAAGATCAGTACCAGTCCCAGCAGGTACAGCGCAATCGTCCACAGGCCGGGGCGCACCTCCGCCCACCAGAAGAGCACCATCCCCAGAAAGGCGTACTGCCCGAAGAGCACCCCCATCACCGCGCCCAGGAGCATCCCGCCCTTCCAGTTCTGCTTCCAGGAGAGCTTCCAGCACTGCCGCCAGGGCCTGGGGTCGTCCCGCAGTCCCCGCAGGACCGCGTCGTACATCCCCGCCAGGAAGGGGCCCGCGATCATACCCCCGATGGCGGCGCAGGGGTACAGCACCAGGAGGCTGGAGACGCCAATGGCGTAGAAAATCCCCGCCGCCAGCGGCGCACAGCCCAGCAGTGCCAGCAGGTTCACCTTCCACCACGGTCCGAACCGGATGGACAGCAGCTGCTTGTAGCGGTCAAAGCCCCTCTGCCGCTCGTTCTCATTGTAGTGCGGGTCGTCACGGATAAACAGTCCCATTGCCGCGCCTCCTCTCAAACCGCATAGTGGCATCCCGCCAAAAAGTCCTCCAGGACCGCCCTCGGGTCCACGCCGGACCCCTCCTGGCACTGGACCTCCACGCTGATGGCATAATTGCGGTACACCCCGAAGGCGGACGCCCCCCGGGCATAGGGGTTGGTGCCGGAGGCGCAGGTGTAGGCGGCGATCTCGAAGGGCTGTCCGTTGAAGGAGGCGTCCGCGAAGGTGCCTTCGATCTCATACCGCTCCGAGGCCATCTCCATCCACTCCGCGGCGGCATCCTCCGCCTTCTCCGCCGCGTCATAGCCCGCCAGCAGCAGGTAGAGCTGGGCGTCGTACAGCTCGGACGCCTCCCCACCGGCGTTGGTGTAGGGTGTCGCCTCCCCCATGGACCAGGCGGCGTAATACATGCCGCTGGCGGACAGGGCGTCGTTGTTCTCCAGAGGTTCCAGCCCGCCGGGGGTCTCCACGCCGATGACATTGCCCACCGTCACCCACTCCCCGCTCCAGGCGAGGCCGTCCGCCGCCTGCCGGGGCGGGAGCATGGCGCACCCGCTCAGACAGACGCACAGGGCCAGCAGCACAAAAATGGATCTTTTCACGAGACCGCCCCCTCTGTCAGCCGCTCCCACAGCGCGCCGCATCCCTCGGGATACGGCGCATCCTCCTCTGTCCAGTACCCCCGCCGGGCGAAGAACAGGCCCGAGAGCAGTTCCTGGCTG
The DNA here is from genome assembly GCA_910587785.1 of uncultured Oscillospiraceae bacterium. GTDB lineage: Bacteria > Bacillota > Clostridia > Oscillospirales > Oscillospiraceae > Pelethomonas. Next base: position 21,209 of record CAJUOA010000031.1, read on the forward strand.
TCGCCTGCCACGGTCTGCCCCATCACCTCATAGGAGTACCCGCCCAGGTCCAGCTGCCGCAGGACCGGGCAGGCGTCCCAGGCGAGATAGGTCCCCTCGGCGGAGGCGTCCTTCTCGAGGAGGCTCCCGTCCAGGCGGCGCAGGACGTGGTAGGCCTGCTGGAACTGCTCCGGGTCCTCCAGGAGGAAGAAGTAGCTCTCCCCCTCCACGATGTCCGCCATCAGCTGGACCGCCGTGGCGGCTGTAGTGCCCATCATGTCTGCCTCGCCGCCGGAGACATACTGCTGGAGGGAGACCACCGCCTGCCCGTCGCCGTTGAGGTCCTCGCCCAGGGCGGAGAGGGCCGCCTCCAGCGCGGCGGCGGTGCCGTCGGGCAGGAGGGTGCTCCCCACATAGGCCACCCGGCAGTCCGGCTCGATCTCCCCGATCCCCAGGACCTGCCAGATGAGGCTTCCGGCGAACACAGCCAGGACGATGCCCAGCGCGATGTGCCACTTGTGGTAGTGCCACCAGTTCCTGCGCTTCTCCTCCGCCGTCAGCTCCCGCTTCTCCTCCGGCCGGACGTCCCTGAATTTCCACTTCCAATATTCGCTTGCCACCTCAAAGCGCCTCCTTTTCTTCCCGCGTGGTCCCGCCGGGGGCGTAGCTCACCGGCAGGCAGACCAGGGCGGGGGTCTTGGAGCGGTCCGGCGCCAGGAGCAGGTCCACGCTGGTCTCCGCGATCTTCCGGACCGGCTGGACGATAGTGGAGCAGTAGAGCTCCTCCGCGCCGAACCGCCGGATGCCGTCAAAGCCGATGATCTGCACGTCCTCCGGCACCCGGAGCCCCAGCTCCCCCAGGATGCCCTGGACCCGCCAGGCTAAAAGGTCCGTGGAGCAGAAGATGCCGTCGATGTCCAGCTCCCCGTCCGTCATCCGGGCGCGAAAAAACTCCCGGAACACCTCCGGCCCGTCCTCGCCGTCGTTGCGGCGGAGGGTCTCATAGGGGACCTGCCGGGCCCGGCAGACGGCCTCGAAGCCGTCCCCCCGCTTGTCCGTCTCCCCGGGGCTGGCCGAGCCGGTGCGGAGGAAGGCCAGGTGTTTACACCCCAGCTCCAGGAGCTTCTCCGCCGCCAGGCGGCCCCCTCCGTAGTTGTCCGCCGCCACGCAGGGGATGTCCGCCCGGAAGCTCCGGTCGATGCCCACGAAGGGCAGGTCCTCGTCCACGGTCAGGGAGTTGTAGGTCAGGCCGATGATGCCGTCCACCCGGTTTTGCTGGACCATGGTCACACAGCGCTGTTCAATGTCCGGCCGGGACGCGGTGACGTACAGGAGCATCCGGTGGTCCCGCTGGGTCAGGGCGGTGCAGAGATGCTGGGCCAGGGCGGCAAAAAAGGGGTGGTCCACACCGGGAAGGATGACGGCGACGGTGTAGGTCTTGCTGGCCCGCAGGCCGCGGGCGTACTGGTTGACCTGGTATCCCAGCTTTTTCGCCGCCGCCTCCACCCTGAGCCGGTAGCTGTCCCCCACGGGGATGCCGTTGAATACCTTGGAGACAGTGCCCAGGGCCACACCGGCCTCCTGGGCAACATCCTTCATGGTTGGGAGTGATTTTTGGGGCATAACACGCCTCCTCGCTCTGAAACTTTTCATATAGAGAGTGAAAAACATATTGATTTTTCCTTCGACAGTATTATAGCAGACACCTCCCCGGAATGTAAAGAGGCATTTCATGAAATTTCAGTGAAACGATACTTTTTGGCGACATCTACAAAACAGAGCATATTTGTTTGTAAAAATGGTAAAAATCAATCATTTTTCCTAAAATGTCCTTGACAGGGGCAGGGGTGTTTGTTAAGATATCCATGACAGATATAACGATTCACAAAACGGTGGTCCGACCCGGCCGCCGGACTTATTTCGCTTTGATATGAATCGTTACAGACAATGCTCCCCGGAGCCTGCCGGCAGGAGGTGGTCAGCGCAAACGTGGACCTGCTCAGCTAATCCCCAAAATCTGTGTTTATAGGAAGTGAGTTACATGAAAAAGAGCGAAGCTCCTGTGCGCATCTCGGCGGCGGGCTCCGCCGCCCTGTCCCAGCGCAGCGGGAAGACGCTGGGACAAAGGATCCTGGAGAACTGGCAGCTGTATGCCCTGCTGCTGATTCCGGTGGTCCTGACCATTGTCTACAAGTACATCCCCATGTACGGCATCCAGATCGCCTTCCGGGACTTCGATCCCAACCTGGGTTATCTGGGCAGCCGGTGGGTGGGCTTTGACTGGTTCGTCCGGTTCTTCAAGGCCCCCACCTTCTGGAGAATGATGAAGAACACGGTGCTCATCAGCGTCTTCGGCCTGCTGTGGAGCTTCCCCGTGCCCATCATCCTCTCCCTCATCATCAATCAGGTCCGCTTCCAAAAGTTCAAGCGGGTGGTTCAGACGGTGCTCTACGCCCCCCACTTTATCTCCGTCATGGTCATCTGCGGTATGATCAAGATCTTCCTCAGTCCTACCGGCGGCCTGCTGAACCTGATTCTGGGCACCCAGATTGATTTCCTCACCCATTCGGAGTTCTTCCGGACCATCTACATCGCCTCCGGCATCTGGCAGGACGCGGGCTGGGGCTGTATCATCTACTTAGCGACTCTGGCCAACGTGGACCCCGGCCTCTACGAGGCGGCAAAGGTGGACGGCGCGTCCGTCTTCCAGCGCATCCTGAACATCGACATCCCGGAGCTGATGCCCATGGTCGTTTTGAACCTCATCATGGCCGCCGGCGGCATCATGAACGTGGGCTTTGAGAAGGTCTGGCTCCTCCAGACCGACCTGAACAAGGCCACCAGCGACGTCATCGCCGTTTACGTGTATGAACAGGGTATCGTCGATGCCAAGTACAGCTACTCCACGGCGGTGGGCCTGTTCAACACTGTGATCAATATTGCGCTGCTCATCGTCGTCAACAAGGTCGTGTCCAAGGCCTCGGAAGTTGAATTTGTGTAAAAGGAGGGAATCGAAAATGGCAAGCGCAGCTGCAAGAAAGAAAACATCCGCCGGTATGTCTGATAAGACCAGCGATATCATCCTGGTGGCAATCTGCGCCATCGCGCTGATCATCGTGGCCTATCCGTTGTACTATGTTCTCGTAGCCTCTATCTCCGATCCCTACGACGTGTACGCAGGCAAGACCTTCCTGCTGCCCAGCGGGTTCACGCTGGACGGCTACAAGGCGGTATTCGCCGATCCGAAGATCGTCTCCGGTTTCCTCAACTCCGTGAAGTATACCGTGATCGGCACCTGCTTCTCCGTCATCATGCTGTATATCACCGCCTATCCCCTGGCTGACAAAAATCTGCCGGGCAGAAAGTGGATCAGCCTCTTCTTCGTGTTCACTATGTATTTCGGCGGCGGACTGGTCCCAACCTACCTGGTCGTTCAAGATACCGGCCTTATAGGCAGCATGTGGTCTCTGTTCCTTCCCGGCGGCGTGGGCGTGGGCAACATGATCGTGGTCCGCAACTACTTCCAGCACTCCATCCCCCACGATCTGGTGGAAGCCAGCGAGATCGACGGCTGCTCCAAGTTCCGCACCTTCATCAGCGTGGTCATCCCTCTGTCCCTGCCCATTTTGGCGGTCCAAGCCGTGTTCGCCATGGTGGCCTACTGGAACGACTGGTTTACGGCCATGATCTACCTGGGCGGCAAGGGCGAGCCTCTGCCCCTGGTGCTGCGGGGCATCCTGATGAAGAGCTCCGCGGCGCAGGAGCAGGCGGCCATGATCTCCGGCGGCTATGCCGAGCTGAACAAGCAGACCGAGCTTATCAAGTTCTGCTCCATGATCGTGGCGGCCGTGCCTATGCTCATCGCGTATCCCTATGTCCAGAAATATTTTGAGAAGGGCTTCATGGCCGGCGCTGTGAAGGGGTAAACCGAGATGGAGAATGAGAAAATAACCGCTGCGTATGTGATGCAGAAAATTGACCAGATCATGGAGGGAACCGCCGCGCTGCGGGAGGGCATCGCCATGCTGGAACATCTGGACGAGGGAGCCGCCGCTGCCGCCAGTAATATGGTGGAGGCAAGAGAAAAGACCAATCAGCAAATGCTGGCGCTCCTGGGCAAAGTCGTTGATAAGCTTGAAATAAAATGAAAAGGAGAATCATCATGAAGAAAGTATTGTCCCTTGTTCTGGCATCCGTCATGCTGCTGGCCGCGCTGACCGCCTGCGGCGAAAGCAGCGGCCCGGCCGCCAACTCCGGCGAACCCAACACCAGCACTGAGCAGACTGAGTTCAATGTGATTTCCGGCATCTCCGCCCTGTCCAGCGGATATGACGACAATCCGGTACTCAACGCCATGATGGAGAACGCCGGCATCAAGATTACCTGGGAGACTATGAGCGACTCTCTGGGCGAGCAGGTCAACATCCGCCTCCAGGCGGGCGGCGATAACCTGCCCGACGCCGTGCAGGCTGTGGGCTGGTCCAACTACGACCTGGGCCGCTATGGCCGGGGCGGTACATTCATCGACCTGACCCCCTATGTTACCGATCCCGAGATCATGCCCAACCTGTCCGCCATCCTGGAGAAGTACCCCAATATCAAGGCGGCCATCACCCAGGACAACGGCGGCATCTACGGCCTGCCCTCCGCCGAGATGATGGGCACCGCCGCCACCGGCGCTGCCGATGACTACTCCATCCATTCCATCCAGCAGTTCTCCATGATCAACAAGAAGTGGCTGGATGACTTGGGACTGGCCGTCCCTGAAACCGTGGAGGAGCTGAAGACCGCCCTCCAGGCTTTCAAGGACAACGACATGGCCGCCAAGATTTATGGCGCGGCTCCCGGCAATACCATCCCCATGAGCTTCGGCTTTGACCAGTGGTGCTGGGGCCAGAACATCTTCTACGCCCCCTTCGGCCTGACCAACTGGTCCGACGTATGCTCTGATCTGCGCCTGACCAAGGATAAGGAAGTGGTCTTTGACTGCGTCAGCGACGGCTACCGCGAGGCCATCACCTACTACCATGACTGGTATGCCGACGGCCTCATTGATATCGAGGTTTTCAGCCAGGATGACAAGCAGTATCTTGCCAAGTGCGCCCAGGGTTACGTAGGCGTAGCCACTTGGTGGGAGATCAACGAGCTGATGGCCGATTATGCGGCTGACTACGTCTACCTGCCCCCGCTGAAGGGCCCCAGCGGCACCTGCACCGTGACCATCAAGTCCGCCGGCTCCGCCGTCAACTCCGGGCATCTGTCCATTACCAAGGCCTGCAAAAGTCCCATCAACCTCCTGAAGTTCTATGATCAGTGGTACACCGGTGAGAACGTCATGCAGCTCCAGTACGGCCCTATCGGCGTGTATTTCGACGAGCAGAAGGATGCGGAGGGCATGTATGTCTCCATCACCAACGAGGAGGCCCAGGAGAAGTTCGGCAAGTCCGCGGGTGAGCTGAAAGCCGCCAGCGAGGTCCAGGGCCCCAAGCTGATCCTCTCTGAATATTATACCAACGTCTTCCACATGGAGGACCGCGCCCTCCAGCGTCTGGACGATCTCCAGAATTTCTGGTTCAAATATGTGGACGATTTTACCTTCTACCCTGTGGACTGCGTATTCACCCAGAGCGAGCTGGACGATCTGGACCTCTACAAGCCCGACTTTGAGAACCACGTCAAGGAGCAGGAAGCCCTTTGGTTCCGGGACGGCGGCCCCAGCGACGCCGAGTGGGAAGCCTACAAGCAGGATCTGATTGATACCTACGGCATGAATCAGATTTTGGAGATCTACAAGAACGCCTATGAGCGTTACTCCACAGCGGAGTAACCGGCAAGCGCGCATAAAAAGCGAAGAGGGGCGGCGCAGGGCCGCCCCTCTTTGTAAAAGAAACTGCGCATTCATATGTTTCAAACGTTTATTGGCACGGAGCATGACCGGCGGTGCGTAACCGGCAGCTCAAATATTCTTTGACGACAGGTTCAGGAGGAGACAAGATATGACCAGCGAAGCTCTGCAAAAGGCCAGGGACTTTGAGGCCCAGTACGGCCCCCATATCCCCGCCGGGGAACGGCCCGCCTTCCACGTTACCCCTACCATCGGCTGGATGAACGACCCCAACGGATTCTCCCTCTACAAGGGGGAGTACCATCTGTTCTACCAGTACCACCCCTACTCCAACGAGTGGGGCCCCATGCACTGGGGGCACGTGAAGACAAAGGACTTCATCCGCTGGGAGCGGCTTCCCGCCGCCCTGGCCCCGGACCGGGAGTACGACGCGGCGGGGTGCTTCTCCGGCGGCGCGGTGGAGCTGCCTGACGGGCGGCAGCTGCTCATGTACACCGGCGTACAGCGGGGCCGCGACCCGGAGGGCTTTCTCCAGGACATCCAGACCCAGTGCATCGCCATCGGGGACGGCGTGGACTATGAGAAGTGCGGGGAGAACCCCGTCCTGACCCAAAAGGACCTGCCGGAGGGGGGCAGCGCGGTGGACTTCCGGGACCCCAAGGTGTGGCGGGAGGCGGACGGGACCTTCCGCGCCGTCATCGGCAACCGCACCGCCGACGGGAGCGGGGCCATCCTCCTCTACCGGAGCGCCGGCGGGCGGGAGTGGGAGTTCGTCCGCACCCTGGACGCCTGCCGCAACCAGTACGGCAGGATGTGGGAGTGCCCGGACTTCTTCCCCCTGGACGGGAAGCAGGTCCTCATCACCAGCCCCCAGGATATGCAGCCCGTGGGCCTGGAGTTCCACGCGGGCAACGGCACCCTCTGCCTCATCGGGGACTACGACCCGGACGGGGCGGGCTTTGTCCGGCAGAGCGCCCAGGCAATCGACTACGGCCTGGACTTCTACGCCCCCCAGACCCTCCTGACCCCCGACGGGCGGCGGGTGATGATCGCCTGGATGCAGAACTGGGCCACCGTGGGGGCCAAGCCCTACCACTGCCGCTGGTTCGGGCAGTGCACGGTCCCCCGGGAGCTGTCGGTGCGGGACGGGCGGCTCTGCCAGCTGCCTGTCCGGGAGCTGGACGGCTATCGCGGCTCCCGCGTCACCCACCGCAGCATCCCCGTCAGCGGGGAGGTCAACCTGCCGGGCATCCAGGGCCGGGTGCTGGACATGACCGTCACCGTCCGTCCCATCGGGCAGGACTCCTACCGGTGGTTCCGCATCCGCGTGGCCAAGGACGGGGAGCACGAGACCATCATCCGCTACCGGCCCGACCAGGGCACGGTGAAGATCGACCGCACCCGCAGCGGCCTGCCCCACGACATCGTACATATCCGCAGCTTTTTCGCGAGCAGCCGGGGCGGGGAGATCAAGCTCCGCCTGATTATGGACCGCTTCAGTCTGGAGGTGTTCGTCAACGACGGAGAGCAGGCCGCCAGCGCCGTCATCTACACCCCTCAGAAGGCGGACGCCATCAGCTTTGAGGCCGGCGGGGCCGTGCTGATGGACGTGGAGAAATATGACCTGGTGTTTCCGGATGAGGAATAGCAGGGATCTCTTTGCGTTCCCCGAGCATCGGAAAAATGCCCGGGGAACGCTCCATTTTTCACAAAACCCCTTGCCATCCCGCCTGGGATGTGCTATGATATCTCTACCACAAGCCGCAAGGCGGGTTTGGAAAGGAGAACCATACGATGACTGTTTTTTGTGAGGCTGTCCGGGAATAAAATAGAATAGGGCGCGGGCAGTGCCGGGGGAACGGACCCCCGCTGTTTGCCGTGCCGTTTTGGGGAACCTTTCGTGAATTTGATGCTTCAAAACACGCAGGGGGGCGTGTTCTTTTTATGCCCTGCCGCAGGGAGCAGCCACAGAGAGGCTGATCCCTGCGGCATTTTTGCGCCTGTCTGCACCCGGGGCCCATTTGGAAAGCCTGCGAATAAAAAGTCAAGCCCCAAAATGGAGTTGATGGCAGATTATTT
>CAJUOA010000032.1 GCA_910587785.1 uncultured Oscillospiraceae bacterium
CGACCACCGAGATCTACACTCTTTCCCTACACGACGCTCTTCCGATCTGGGGAGGTGTGCCGCCTGGCGGAAGCGCTCTGCTGGTTTGAGCGCCGCCCTCTTCACGGAAAGCGGATCGTGGTCACCCGGCCAAAGCTGCGCGCCGGAACCCTCTCCGCACGGCTGAGGGCGCTGGGGGCGGAGGTCATTGAGTTCCCCTGCATCGAGACTGTCCCCATCGACCCGTGTCCCGCCATGGATGCGGCGCTGGAGCGTATCGGGGACTACGAGTGGCTGGTGTTCACCAGTCCCGCCGGGGTGGAGGCGTTTTGGGCCCGCCTGCGGCGCACGGGAAGGGACGCCCGGTGCCTGGGCGGCGTCCGGCTGGCGGTGACGGGGCCGGCTACGGCGGAGGCATTGGAGAAATGCGGCCTCGTTCCCGACCTGATGCCCGGGACATACAGCGGCGCACAGCTTGGGGAGTCCCTGGCGAAGGGGACCGGGGGCCGGGTCCTGCTCCTCCGTGCGGAGGAGGCGAGCCACGCGCTGACCGATGCCCTGGAGGCCGCGGGGGTCCCCTATGACGATGTGGCTGTCTACCGCACCCGGTACGGCAATCCCCGCTCCCAGGCCCTGCGGGAGGCGCTGGAGGCCGGACGGATCGACTTTGTCACCTTCACCTCCGCCTCCACGGTCAAGGGCTTTGCCGCCGCCGTGGGGGAGGACGCGGATTTCAGCCGGACCCTGGGCCTCTGCATCGGGGAGCAGACCGCCGCTGAGGCGGGACGGCGGGGCATCCCGGTGCGGGTGGCGGAGGAGGCCACGATCGACAGATTGGTGGAGCTTGCGGAATGTGAGGGGGCAAAATGCGTTTAGAGACGGAGCGGATAGTCATTCGGGACTTCCTGCCGGATGACGCGGCAGATTTGCAGGAGATTTTCGGTGATGCTGAGACCATGAAAAACTGTGAGCCCGCCTATGACCTGGAGAAGACTACAAGATTTTTGCGGAGGCGATAGACGGCGTGAAGTCCGTCGGCCTCATGAAGAAGCTGGGGATGCGTCTGGAGGGCGTCCAAAAACAGCAGACCAGGGACAACCTGGGCAATTGGGCAGACCTCTATTTATACGGCATCCTGGAAAGTGAGCGGAAGAACAGCGGGGAGGGAACATGACAAGAACGATTCACTCAATGAGCGAACGGTACGCCCAGGCGTCCCTGGACCTGATCGAGAACGTCTTCACCGCCTGGAGGGACCCGGAGGAGGGGCGCGTTGTCCGGGCGCTGACAGAGGAGATTCGCAGTAAGAAATACTATATTCCAGAGTTGGAGCTGGTCATGGTGGGCGAGGCAGACCAGGTGATCGGTTACGTCATGTTCTCCCGCTTCCACCTGGAGGGGAAGTATGAGGACCGTCTGCTCCTGCTGACCCCTGTGGCGGTCCGGACCGACTTGCAGAGACAGCACATCTCCAAGGCGCTGATCGAGTACGGCTTCCGGCGGGCGAGGGAGCTGGGGTTCGAGGCGGTGATCGTGGAGGGCGACCCGAGAAACTACAACCCCAGGGGCTTTGAGACTTCCAGCCACCGCGGCATCGTGGCCGGTCCCAAGGTCGAATTGCCCTCTGAGGACTTCCTGATGGTCAAGGAGCTGGTCCCCGGTGCGCTGGAGCGTATCTCCGGAGTGGTGGACTACTCGTTCTACCAGACCCTGGCCTGAGCGTGATGAAAAACTACCGGATCGCCTTTGAACCCTGGGGACTGCTGCTGTTCCTGCTGACGATGGTCCCCAATCTGATCTGGTCCGCCGTTCCCGCGCTCAACGACGTTCTGCGTGGAGCGTCCTCCACAGGGGCCTTGGACGCGGTCGCGTCCGTGTGTCAGGTCCTGTTCGCCGCGGCACTGTGCGTGGTGGTGAACCGGGAGCGCAGGTCCCTACGGCTGACGCCCCTCATCTGCAGCACCGTCTGCTGTAAGGCCCTCTATGCCGCCGGATGGTGCTTTTACTACCTGGGCTTCGCCGGTCCAGCCGTCATCCTGACGCTGACGGTGCCGCCCTGCCTCGCGTTCCTGTTTTTTGCCCTGGACCGGAGGAATTTCATCGCGGCGGTGCTGGTCGCGGTGTTCACCGTCTGCCACCTGATGCACAGTGTTTTCAACTTCTTGATCTAGGAGGGTCAGAATGGACATTTTTGCCATTTTGCAGAGCAAAAAGAACAAGGAGGCATACCAGCTCCTGCTCCTGCTGGAAAAGCAGTCAGAGGAATCTGCCGAGCTGTATCCCCTGTTCGAGGACTTTCTTGGTCTTTTGGGGAGCGAGAGCGCCTTTGTGCGGGTCCGGGGCTTTCGCCTCGCCTGCGCCCAGGCGAAGTGGGACACGGAGAACAAACTCGGCACGCATCTGGACCGCCTGCTCACAATGCTTGACGGAGAGAAGCCCACGGCGGTCCGGCAGTGTCTGGCCGCGCTGGGACCCGTCGTACGAACCAAGCCGGACCTTGCCGTCCGAATCAGGAGCAGTTTGGACAGCATGGAGCCGTCAAGATACGGCAGCAGCATGGCCCCGCTGATCGAAAAGGACCGGCTGGAGCTGAAAAAACTTGTGGAGCTGTCAGCTCCTGTCAACTGACAAAATAAAAACGGAGGTACCCTATGGAGCTTATCAACCGTCCCCGCCGCCTGCGGCGCAGCGACACTGTCCGCCGTCTCTGCCGGGAGACCCGGCTGAGCCCGGACGCCCTCATCTACCCCATCTTCGTGGACGAGGCCCTCACCGGCGTGCGGCCCATCGAGAGTCTGCCGGGACAGAACCACTACGGCCCGGACAGCGTCTGCGAGGCCGTGGAGGACTGCCTCGCCCACGGCGTCACCCACTGCATCCTCTTCGGCCTGCCCAAGGAAAAAGACGCCTGCGGCTCCTCCGCCTGGGCGGAGCGCGGCGTCATCCAGGAGGCCATCCGGGCCATCAAAGCGAAGTACCCGGACTTTTACGTCATCACCGATGTCTGCATGTGCGAGTACACGGACCACGGCCACTGCGGCATTCTCCGCGGACACGACGTGGACAACGACGAGACCCTCACAGTCCTCGCCCGCACGGCCCTGAGCCACGCGGCTGCCGGGGCGGACATGGTAGCCCCGTCGGACATGATGGACGGCCGTGTGGCGGCCATCCGGGAGGTCCTGGACGGCGCGGGGTACCAGCACGTCCCCATTTTAGCCTACTCCGCCAAGTACGCCTCCGCCTTCTATGGCCCCTTCCGCGCCGCCGCCGGGTCCGCCCCCTCCTTTGGGGACCGTAAGAGCTATCAGATGGACCCCCATAACCGGAAAGAGGCCCTGCTGGAGTGCGAGCTGGACATCGCCGAGGGCGCGGACCTCATCATGGTCAAACCTGCCCTGAGCTACCTGGACGTGATCCGGGAGTGCGCGGACCGGTTCGACCTGCCTCTTTGCGCCTACTCCGTCTCCGGGGAGTACGCCATGATCAAGTCCGCCTCCGCCGCCGGACTGGTGGACGAGCGCCGGATCATGTGCGAGACCGCTCTCTCTGTTTTCCGGGCCGGGGCCAACATGCTCATCACCTACTACGCCAAGGAGCTTGCGGACGCCATCCGGGCGGGGGAGATCGGGTGATATGGGATATATCATGGACCTGCGGGCCTATGCAGGCCACCGGCCGCTGATCCAGGTGGGGGCCGCTGTCCTGGTAGAGGACGGGGAGGGAAGGCTCCTTTTGCAGAAAAGGACCGATGACCACCTCTGGAGTTTTTCCGCGGCGGGCTCGATGGAACCTGGGGAGTCGGCGGAAGAGACCGCCCGCCGGGAACTGCTGGAGGAGACCGGCCTCACCGCCTATTCCCTGGAACTGCTCGGAGTCTACTCCGGAAAAGAGGAGCACCATATCTACCCCAACGGCGACGAGGTATACAACGTGGAGTTCTTTTTTTCCTGCCGGGACTGGTCCGGTGCGCTCAAGCGTCAGGAAGAGGAGGTGGAGGCGCTGCGGTTTTTCGCCCTGGACGCGCTTCCGGACGGGCTTTCCAAGGGGCTTCAAAGGCGGCTGACCGATTGGCCTGCGAAGAAGAATGCCTGACACGAAGTCTGTCCGCCGGAGTTTTTCTCAAAAATCCGGGAACAATTTCATCAGACCGCCGTCTAAGAGACGGCCTGATCAAACGGGTCAAAGAAAAACTTCGGAGGTATCATCATGAAAAAAATCTTATCCGCAATCCTCGCCATGTCCCTGGTGCTCCTTCTTGCGGCCTGCGGCAGCAAGGGAGGGGAGGGGACCGGCAATGACGGCACCAAAAGCGTGGACCTGAACCAGTACTATGAGGACTTCATGGCCTCCCTGGGGGCGGACAACACCCCGGCCATGATGGATGTTGAAGCGGAAGCGCTGGACTCCCTCTATCAGGGGCTGAGCGCGTACAAGACGGCGCAGTCTGTCGTCAAGGTCGCGGCCATCAACTCGGTGGCCTTTGAGTTCGCTCTGGTGGAGCTGGAGAACGAGAGCGACGCCCAGGCAGTGGCGGACATCTTCCAGGCCCGCGTCGACTACCAGGTAAACGGCGGCGCGTTCTATCCCCAGACCACCGCTGACTGGGAGAACGCCCAGATTATCACCCACGGCAATGTGGTGGCGCTGATTGTCGCCGGTACGGAGCAGGCCCGGGCGGTAGAGGCGTTTGAGAAGCTGTTTGCCTAAAGCTTGCAGGGCCGCCGTCTGCGGCGGGCCCCTATGGATAGAACCCTTGACAAGGGAAAAACCTTAACAGAAAAAGGAGCGGAGTCTATGGTATTTTCCAGTTTGCCCTTTCTATTTTTCTATCTGCCGGTGGTACTGGCAATCTATAGACTCTCGCCCCTGTTCCTGCGGAATTTCTTTCTCTTACTTGCCAGTCTCTTTTTCTACGGCTGGGGGGAGCCGGTGTACATCCTCATCATGGTTCTCTCCATCGCCGTGGACTACACCCACGGGCGTCTTGTGGAGCGCTGGCGGGAGAACGACAGACTGGCCCGGCGGGCGGTAGCATCATCGGTCATCTGCAATCTGGGCATCCTGATCTTCTTTAAGTACTGGGATTTCATCGCTGTCAATGTAAATGCCTTGACAGGGCTTTCCATCCCGGTGCTGGGACTGCCCCTGCCCATCGGCATCAGCTTTTACACCTTCCAGACCATGAGCTATACGATCGACGTCTACCGCCGGGACGCCCCGGTGCAGAAAAACGTGGTCACCTTCGGCGCCTATGTCACCCTCTTTCCCCAGCTCATCGCGGGCCCCATCATCCGCTACAAATCCGTGGCGGAACAGCTGGAGGGCAGGCGGGAGGACCTGGAGAAATTCGCCGCCGGGGTCCAGCGCTTCACCGTGGGCATGGCAAAGAAGGTCCTGCTGGCCAACGCTATTGGCCAGCTCTGGGACCGGACCCTTGCGAGTAAGGAGCTGACCTTCGCCGGCGCGTGGCTGGGCGTCGCGGCCTACGCGTTCCAGATCTATTTCGATTTCTCCGGCTACAGCGACATGGCCATCGGCCTAGGGAAGATGTTCGGCTTCGACTTCCTGGAGAACTTCAACTACCCCTATATTTCCCGCTCGGTGGTAGAGTTTTGGAAGCGCTGGCACATCTCCCTGACCACCTGGTTCCGGGAGTACGTCTATTTCCCCCTTGGGGGAAACCGCGTGTCCCGGGCCAAGTGGGTGCGCAACATCCTGATCGTGTGGCTCCTCACCGGCATCTGGCACGGGGCGGGGTGGAACTTCCTGCTCTGGGGGCTCTACTACGCGGCGTGGATGCTGTTGGAGCGGCTGTGGCTGGGAAAGGTCCTGGAGAAGCTGCCGTCCGCCCTGACCCACGTCTACACCATGGCCGTGGTCCTCACCGGCTGGGCCCTCTTCGCGGTGGAGGACATGGGACAGCTGGGAGGATACTTCCGGGCCCTCTTTGGCGGCGCACCGGCTGTCAATGCGGGGGACCTGTACCAGCTTCGCAGCTACCTCCCCATGCTGGTGATCCTCACAATTGGCTCCACGCCGCTGATGAAGCGGCTCTGGGAGCGGCTGGGGGAGCGGACGCGGTCCGTCCTCACGCCGGTGCTGGTGCTGGGGGCGCTGGTGCTCTGCACCGCGTCTCTGGTGGACGCGAGTTACAATCCGTTTTTGTATTTTCGCTTCTAAAAAATAAAGCGCTTCGTGCCCAAGGACACGGAGCGCTTTGTTTCATCTGATGGGTGCTTACCGATCCTCCAACCGGCCCACCATACCGCCGATATAGTCGCTGTCAATGACCCGGAAGCGGTCCTCGGGGGGATAGAGCGCGCCGCCATAGTAGATGGCGCGGTTGTTCATGACGGAGGTGTCGCTCTGGTCCTTGTGTGCGGCCAGGTGGATCTGACTGCACCCGGTCTCGGCGATGATGCGGTCCATGTTCCGGGCGGTGATGCCCGCGCCAGGGAGGATCTGGATACGGCCATTGGCATACTCGATCATCTCCTTGACGGTCTGGGTGCCAAAGGAGACGTCCGGCTCCTGACCGCTGGTGAGCACCCGGGTAATGCCGATGGAGATGAGGTCGTCCAGGACGGCTTTCCAGTCGGGGACCACGTCGATGGCCCGGTGGAAGACGGTCTCTTTCCCGGCGTCCTGGGCAAGCTTGGCGAGGGTCTTGGTGCGCTCCAGGTCCAGCGTCCCGTCCTGGTGGAGGAAGCCGAAGACCAAGCCGTCACTGCCGTTGGCCAGGAGCTGTTTGGCGTCCTCAATGGCGGTGGCAAACTCGGCGTCCGTGTAGCAGAAGCCGCCCTCCCGGGGGCGGACCATGGTCATGATCTTCATGCCGGTCTCCCGCTTTGCGACGATGAGCTCTCCCACCGTAGGGGTGAGGCCGCCGTGGAACAGGTCGCTGTTGAGCTCCACCCGTCCGGCCCCGGCCTTGTGGGCCTGGATCACGTCGTCCGCGCTGCCGCAGCAGACCTCCAAAATAATGTTCTTCATACGTTTTCCTCTTTCTTCTCGATTGCCATGTTTGATAAATCTTGGCAAAATTATTATAATCTGTTTGCGGAGGACTGTCAACCGCAATTTCGGGGAGTATTTGAAAAGCGTCATGGGAACGATCTGAGGAAAACTTTTTGGTCGTGTACCGTCTCTGGACCACTTTGCCTGCTAGAGATAGCGCCGGACTGTGCGCATATAGTCCAGGTAGGCGGCGCCGAATGTCTCGACACACCACCGCTCCTCGGCCAAAATGATCCAGTGGCAGGATATCTGGAAGAGGGCGAGGATCACCAGGAAGGCCGCAGAGCGGGAAAGGAGCGCCATCCCCAGAAAGCAGACAAAATACGCCGCATACATTGGATTGCGGGAATAGCGGTACATCCCGCCGGTGTTGACGCCGGACGCCGCCGGTGCAGAGAAACTGATAATCGAGGCCGCGCAGAGGACCAGTCCGCCCGCATAGCAGAGAAGTCCGAGGGAAAACAAGGCTGTGCTCTCCCTGCTGACCCGGAGGAAGGGGGAGTGCAGGATCAGCGCGGCGGTGGAGAGCTGGTAGACCCAGTACGCCGCCTTTTCAGGCCCCCGCATGGGGGCAAATTGGGCCGCCCGGCGCACAGCGCTCTTATCCAGACAGGACATCAGGCCGAAACGGATCAGGAAAAAGGGGACCCAGAGAAAGAAACAGTTCATAGCCGTCCTCCGAATACGCTTTACCTGCCCTCTCCCCGAAACACGATCTCCGGCGAGAGCAATTGAAGGGTCTTGTAGAGCAGGTAATCCTCCTCCGTGCCCCCCGCGGCTACCAGGAGCAGGGGGCGGGTCAGCCCGGACTGGGCGGCGGCTTGCAGCTTGCGGAACACGTAGGGCACGCCGGGGGTCTCGCTCTGCCGGAGGAGGAGCCCGTCCCCCTCCGCCACCAGCTTCAGGGTGCGCACGCAGGGGGTCTCCAGAAAGTCCATGCGGATATAGAACACCGGCCGCTCCTCCTCGTCGTGGGTGAAGCGGCCCAGGACCGCTGTGTGATAGGCATTTCCCCGGAAATCCAGCTGACAGACCTGGGGCACACCCAGACCCACGGGGAAGCGGTAGACCGCGTCCCGCTCCCGGTAGATGAGCTCCGGCAGGTCCCCCCGGACGCTGACGGCAAGGGAGGTGACCCCGGCGGTGTAGTTGTTGTGGAGGGCCTGGAGCGCCACCGGCAGGAGTCCGGCGGAGACCGCTTTCGGCTCTGCGGCGGCGAAGCTCCGCTGGAGGAAGGGGGCCGTGAGGGCCTGGTCCTGTCCGGCGATGGTCTGGGGTTCCAGGCGGTAGGCGGAGAGGGCGCTCGCCGTCTCCTCCAGCTCCCGCCGGGCGTCAGGATCCGGCTCCAGGCGGTCGGGGAAGGCGCCGCCGAAGTAGCGGCTGACCATCTCAAAGTACCGGCTCTCCTGGAAATCCGTGTCCGCCCCTGCGTTGGTCACCAGCAGAATGCCGCTGTCCCGGAAGCCCAGCACGTTCTGCCCCAGCATCCCGTTGAAGAGGAAGGTGTTCTCCCTGCGGCCCACCCAGATGTGGTAGCCGTAGTTGAAATCGCCGGTGGTCTCCGGCGGGACGGCGTGGGCGGTGAGTGCGGCGTCCAGGTACGTCTGGGACAAGAGGCGCTCCCCCTGCCAAAGACCGCCGTCCAGCACCAGCTGACCCAGCTTGGCCATGTCCTCCGGGCGGATATAGAACCCCCAGCCGCCCTTGTCGATCCCCGCCGGACAGGTCTCCCACAGGGTGTCCGTGATGCCCAGGGGGGCGAAGAGCCGCTCCCGCACCAGCTGGTGGACGCCCTTGCCGGCTTTGAGGGCGATGATGGCAGAGAGGATATAGGAGTTGAGGCTGTTGTAGAGGAAATCCGTCCCCGGCTCTCCCCGGACGGAGGCGTTCAGGAACCGGCGCACCCAGTCCGCCTCGGTGAGGGCCTCCGCCTCAGAGAACTGGATCCCCGCCCGCATGGTGAGCAGGTGCTCCACCGTCAGGTCCTTCAGCCTCCGCCGGACGGCCGGGGTGCAGAGGTCCCCAAAGATGTCCGCCACCTTCTCGGTGAGGCTCAGCACCCCATCGTCCACCAGCAGGCCCACCGCCAGGGACGTGACGCTTTTACAAGCGGAGAAGGTAGATTTGGCCGCACGCAGATCCTGGGAGCCGAAGGCGGCCTCACAGAGCACGCAGCCCCGCCGCAGGACCATCACGTCCTGCATATAGAGGGCCTTGTCCCGATCCAGCTCCTCCAGGAACTGCCGGATATGGCGGGAGGAAATACCCTGCTCCTCCGGCGCGCACCGGGGGAGGGGCTGTTCCGCCGGACGCAGGGGCAGGGCCCGCTTCTCCGCTCTGGGGGGAAGGAAGGGCTCCGTGGCGCTGCGAGGGTCGAGGATGCGCCCCAAAAGCTGGAGAGTGCGGCTTGCTGTGGTCAGATTCATAGACTGCTCCTTTGGCTCTGTTTTAGTGAGGATATCATACCATAGATGCTTGTCTGATTCAAGGGCCTTTATGCAGTAAAGGAGGGCCGGTACGCGCCGCACCGGCCCTCCTTAGGGATAAAATGCTGTTTTCTGCGGGAGATCAGGCCATCAGGGCCTCGATCTCCTCAATGCGCAGCAGGCGGTCGCCGATGATGTCCTCCGCCGCGCCCTCGGTGACGAGGATGTCATTCTCCAGGCGGATGCCGATGCCCTCCTCGGCCACGTAGAGGCCGGGCTCGCAGCTGACCACCATGCCCGGCTCATAGACCGTGCGGTCGATGGGGTCGTGGGTGTCGAGGCCCAGGGAGTGGGACACGCCGTGGTAGTAGTACTTGCCCACGTCGCTGTCGTCGTTGATGAGCTTCGCCGAGCGCAGGGCCTTCTTGTAGAAGTCCACCACCGCCTGCTGGGAGCCCCTGGTGGGCTCGCCGGGACGCATCTTGTCCCGGGCGATGTCCATGGCCTCCAGGACGATGTTGTAGAGCTCCTTCTGCCGGTCGGAGTACTTGCCGCTGACGGGGAAGGTGCGGGAGACGTCGGAGGAGTAGTAGCCGTACTCCGCGCCCAGGTCAAAGAGAACCAGGTCCCCGGCCTTGGCGGGGCAGTTGTTGTCGCTGTAGTGGAGCATCACCGCGTTCTCACCGGCGGCGGCGATGGTGGTGAAGCCCAGGCGCATCCCGGCGCGGGCCACGTAGTGCTCGAAATCCGCGGCCCACTGGTACTCGAACTCACCGGGCTTGGCGGTGCGGAGCATCTGCCGCAGGGCCTCAATGGTCACATCGCCGGCCTTGCGGATGCAGGCGACCTCCTCCGGCGTCTTGATGGCACGCAGGGAGGCGAGGAGCCGGGAGCAGCTCTTCACCTCGATGGCCGGGAACTTCTCCCGGATGCGCAGGGCGTACTGCTCCGCCGGGGTGGGGGCGGCGTTCATGCTCAGGCGGTCGAAGGCGAAGTAGACCCGCTCCACGCTGCTCATCATCCGGGAGGCGGAGAGCTGTCCGGCCACGTAGCGGTCCATGTCCTGCATGTACTTGACAGCGGAAGCGGCAAGGCCGCTCTTGGCGGAGGCCTCCTCCTTGGTGAGCATCTTGCCGTTCCACTTGATGAGGAACTCGTCGGGCTGGTCGATGAAGAGGGCCTCGGCGGAGCCGGTGGCGGTCTTGGTCAGCACCAGCCACACGTTCTCCGTCTCAATGCCGGTCAGGTAGTAGAAGTTGCGGTTGACCGAGAACGGGTGCATATTCTGGTCGTTGCTCTTCACCGGCAGGATGCCGGAGTGGAGGAGGACCACACTGCCCTCGTCCAGCTTCTCCAGAAACTTTTTCCGGTTCCCGGTGTAGAATTCTGCGTTCATAGCTCGTTTCTCCTTTAGATATATAAATTTTGGGGAAAACAGATCAACGGCGGCCCGGCTTGGGCTGGTAGGACACGGACCCCACCGCGTATACGGTGACGAAGGCCTTGGGGTCCACCTTCTCCACATGGTCCATGAGGGCGGTGTACTCGTGCTTGTCCACGATGACCACCAGCTCCCGGCGGGGCTTCATGTCGTAGGCACCGATGGCGTCGTAGATGGTGGCGCCGCTGTGGAGTTCACTGAGGATGTAGGAGCGCAGCTCCTCCACCTTGTCGGAGAGGATGCACACGCGGCGCTTCTGCTCGAAGCCGAAGATGAAGTGGTCCAGCACGATGCCGCCCAGGTAGGTGCCCAGGACGCTGAGGGCCACGGTCTTCACGTCGGGGTTGATGAACACGGAGCATACCGCCACGCACATCCCCGCCAGGGCCACGGCCTTGCCCAGCTCGATGCGGAAGAACTTGTTGAGGAGCTTGCCCACGATGTCCAGCCCCCCGGAGGAGGCGTTGTGGGTGAAGAGGATGGCCTGCCCCACGCTGACCACAAAGAGGTAGCAGACCATGTCCACGAAGACGTCGCCCATGATGGACGGCTGGTCAGGGAAGACCCGCTCGAAAATGGCCAGGAACACCGGGATGACGACAGAGGTGTAGACAGTCTTCACGCCGAAGTCCCGCCCGATGAGGAGGAAGCCCAGCAGCAGCAGGCCCACGTTGAGGATCAGGGTGATGGTGGAGACAGCCAGGGGGATGAACTTGCTCAGGATGATGGCCAGGCCCGAGATACTGCCCACGGACAGGCCGCTGGGGATGAGCAGGAAGTACACCCCCGCGGCGCAGATGGCGGTACCCAGAGTGATCATGAAGAAGTCCAGAAATTTATTGCGCAGTTCCATCGTGACGTTCCTCCTTCTCACCTATGCCGGATCGCCGTTGGGGTAGGGCTCCAGGAAGGCGTGGAAGTGGCGCATGGGCAGGGTGCGTCCGCTGACGATGCGGATGTTGGGGATGGTCTCCCGGTCCTCGTAGAGGGCCTTCACCGCCGCGATGACGTAGTCCAGGTGCTCCCGGCTGAGCTGACTGCGGTTGACGGCGAAGCGGACTACGTTGCAGACCTCCGCCTGCTGTTCCGGCGTCTTGAGGTCGTACTCCATGGAGTAGTCCCCCAGCTCCGAGGTGCGGATGCCGTAGCGCCGGATGAGCTCCACGCTGAAGCCCTGGCCGGCGAAGGTATCATGCCCCCGCTTGCCGTCGAAGAATTCATCCATGTTGATGTACACACCGTGGCCCCCGGCGGGGAGGACCACGCCCTTCACCCCGGCCTTGTAGAAGCCCTGGGCCAGGTACTCGCACTGCTTGACCCGCTCGTCCAGGTAGTTGAAATCCAGGCACTCATAGAGCCCGGCGGCCAGGGCCATGATGTCCCGGCCCGACATGCCGCCATAGGAGTCGTTGCCGTAGCAGGAGATCTGCTTGACCTTCAGCTGGATGCCCACGTCGTTTTTCACGGTGCCGTCGTCGTTGAAGTCGGAGAAGTTCTTCCAGAAGAGCCCCCTGTCCCGGAAAGCCAGGATGCCGCCCATATTGGCGTGGCCGTCCTTCTTGAGGGAGGCGGTGAAGCCGTCGCAGTAGGAGAACATCTCCTTAGAGATTTCGGCGATGGACTTGTCCGCGTAGCCGGGCTCGTTGACCTTGATGAAGTAGGCGTTCTCCGCCCAGCGGGCGGCGTCCAGCATGTAGGGGATGCCGTACTTGTGGGCGATGCGGCTGGACTCCCGGAGGTTCGCCATGGACACCGGCTGGCCGCAGACGGTGTTGTTGGTGATGGTGGTGTAGACCAGGGGCACGTTCTCCGGCCCCAGCTTCTCGATGAGCGCCTCCAGCTTCTTGGTGTCCATGTTGCCCTTGAAGGGGTTCTTCTCATATTTCCCGCCCTCCGGGACCTCCCAGAGGAGCGCCTTATCGTAGAGGTTCCGGGGGATGGAGCCCATCTGCTTGATATTGCCCTCGGTGGTGTCGAAGTGGCCGTTGGAGGGGATGGTGAACTGCCTGCCCGGGAAGCGCTGCCCCAGGATTTTCCGCACCATCTCAAAGAGCACGCTCTCCGCCGCCCGCCCCTGAGGGAGGAGGAAGGCGTTGGGCCGCTCCATCTGGGCCGCGCCTCCGTTGAAGAGCCCGCCCGCGTACTCGCAGAGGTAGAGTTCGTCCATCATCCTGTCGATGTCCGTGCAGTTGGTGCGGATAAGGTCGATGGCCCGCTTCTGGCCATCCCCCCGCTCGAAGGCGTCCCGCATGGCCTCCAGCAGGACGTAGTAGCCCCGGTTCCGCCCGTAGGACTCGTCCCCCAGCATGAGGGCGGACCACTGCACGTCCGTCATGGCGGTGGTGCCGGAGTCGGAGAGCATATCCACGGTGAGCATCCCGGCGGGGAAGGCGAACTCGTTGTAGTGGGTGGCCTTGAGGGCCCGTTCCCGCTGAGCCACGGTGACCTCAGGGATGTTGCGTTTGACGTAGGCGAAGGAGCTGGGCCTCTCGACAGGCAGGGGATAGTTGTTTTTCATAAAGTTACCTCCAGATTCGGCGCAGTGCGCCCTTTGTTGTGGAGGTACCCCGGTCATCGACAGCCGCTGAGGGCGGCTTCTTCGACTGGCGGACAGTACCACGGCCAAAATGGTTCCCACGGTGATATGCCTAGTCTATCACCCCAAGTCCTTCCTGTCAATATGGACAAAGCAGGAGAGAGAAATATCCGCAGTTCTGGTTTTTTTCCAAAAAACCACCTTGCAAAACACGTCCATTTCTTGTATAATACGTTGAACGCGGTTCTCAAAAATGAATAAGGAGGCGGCACTATGGCACAAAAGACAAGCCCGCGCGGGGGCGCGGCGGACGACTACTCCCTGGAAGCAGTCCCATCGGAGGCCCGGAAGGGGTTTTGGAGCATGTTCGTGGTGATGATGGGGTTCACCTTCTTCTCCGCGAGCATGAGCGTGGGGGCCAAGCTGGGCAACGGCCTGGACCTGGGCGGTTTCGCGTGGGCGGTGGTCATCGGGGGCATCATCCTGGGGGCCTACACCGGGGCACTGGCCTACATCGGCTGTGACACGGGGCTGACATTGGACCTCCTGGCCCGGCGGTGCTTCGGTACGGCGGGGTCAAAGCTGGCGTCGGTCCTCATCGCCTTCACCCAGATCGGATGGTTTGGGGTCGGGGTGGCCATGTTTGCCATCCCGGCGGCGGAGCTCCTGGGGGTCCCGCCGGTGCTGCTGGTGCTCATCGCCGGTGCCTGCATGACCGCCTCGGCCTACTTCGGCATCAAGGCCCTCACGGTAATCAGCGCCGTCTCCGTGCCCCTCATCGCGGCGCTGGGGGTATATTCGATGGTCCTCTCCGCCGTGGAGGGCGGGGGCCTGGCGGCCATCTTTGCCAGGTCCTCGGGGGAGCTGACGGTCCTCGCAGGGGTGGGGCTGGTGATCGGCTCCTTCGTCAGCGGCGGAACCGCCACGCCCAACTTCGTCCGCTTCGCCAAAAACAACGCGGCAGCGGTGAGCACCACCGTCACTGCCTTCTTCCTGGGCAACTCCCTGATGTTCGCCTTCGGCGCGGTGGGGGGCGCCTTCACCGGAAAGGATGACATCTTTTACGTCATGATCGCCCAGGGTCTGGCCATCCCGGCCCTGATCGTGCTGGGGGCCAACATCTGGACCACCAACAATAACGCCCTCTACACCGGCGGCCTGGGCCTGACGAACATTACAGGGCTCCGGCAGAAGCCCATGGTCCTGGTCTCCGGGGCGGTGGGGACGGTGGCCGCCATCTGGCTCTACAACAACTTCGTCGGATGGCTGAACTTCCTCAACGCCACCCTGCCCCCTGTGGGCGCTATCGTCATGCTGGACTATTTCATCCACCGCACCGCCTACCGGGCCGGGGAGGAGCCGAAGCACAGCGTCCACTGGGGCTCCATTGCAGGCGTGGTACTGGGGGCGCTGGTGGGGAACTTCGTGCCTGCGGGCATCGCGTCCATCAACGCCATGGTCGCCGCCGGGGCCTGCTACCTCCTGGCGGACAAGCTGGTGTATGGGAAAAAATGATGGTATACGGTGCGGTCTTGAAGAAAGGGGAGCGTTACTACTCCTATCTGGGCAAGGTCTTTGCGGCCATCGGCAACGCCCAGCGAAACTACAACTGGCTCATCTCCTATCCCGACTGCTTTCCGGCGACGCCGGAGTTCGGGGCGCTTCTGGCCCGGGAACACTGCTGGCTGACCGGAGAGGAGCTCACCGAGATGATCCGGCAGGAGGACTTCCAGTGGGTCTGGGGGGTGCTGTCCGGGTTTGCGAAGGATATTTCCTGGGAAAAGGTGATGGAGTATCCCGTCCCGGATGCGGATAGCCCCGGATTCTGGAGATACCCCCTGGTCCTGGAGCATCCGCTGGCAAGCCTTGAGATTGCGGCTTTTGACTCAAGCATGACGTTGCTGGTAAGCAGAGAAAAGAAGCACGTGGACGGCTTCCGGACATTTTTCTCCTTAAGCGGGGACCTGGCGGAAGAAAACGAAGCGTACCAGAAAAATTGTGTGAAAGGCGGGACTCACTATGCTGATTAAAAATGTATCCATTGAAAATGCAGCCCAGGCGTCGGACATCCGGGTGACGGACGGAAAATTTGAGGAGATCGGGCCGGACCTTGCCCCCCGGGCAGGGGAGGAGGTCCTCGACTGCACCGGAAAGCTGGTCCTGCCCCCCTTTATCGAGTCCCACGTCCACCTGGACACCTGCCTGACCGCCGGGGAGCCGGTGTGGAACCAGTCCGGGACCCTCTTCGAGGGCATCCGGTGCTGGTCCCTGCGGAAGGAGAGCCTTACCAAACAGGATGTCCGGGACCGGGTGAACCGGGCGGTACGGATGCAGGCCCGGAACGGGGTGCAGTTCGTGCGGACCCATGTGGACGTGACGGACCCGAAGCTGACGGCCATGGAGGCCATGCTGGAGCTCAGGGAGGAGCTGAGGGGCACCGTCGATATCCAGGTGGTAGCATTTCCCCAGGAGGGGATCGACTCCTTCCCCAATGGGCGCAGGCTCATGGAGGATGCGGTGCGCATGGGGGCCGACGTGGTGGGCGCCATTCCCCACTTCGAGTTCACCCGGGAGTACGCGGTGGAGTCCCTGAACTTCGCCGTGGAGCTTGCGGAGAAGTACGGCAAGCTGGTGGACGTCCACTGCGACGAGATCGACGACGAGCAGAGCCGGGGGCTGGAGGTCCTTGCCGCCCGTGCCTACGAGTCGGGCCTGAAGGACCGGGTCACCGCGAGCCATACCACCGCCATGCACTCCTACAACAACGCCTATGTGACGAAGCTCATGCGTCTTTTAAAGCTCTCGGAGATCAACTTCGTCTCCAACCCCCTGGTGAACACCCATCTCCAGGGCCGCATGGACACCTACCCAAAGCGCCGGGGCGTCACGCGGGTGAAGGAGCTCCTGGCGGAGGGGATCAACGTCTCCTTCGGCCACGACGACGTCTTCGACCCCTGGTACCCCCTGGGGACCGGCAACGTGCGGGACGCAGTGTTCATGGGCCTCCACGTCTGTCAGATGATGGGGTATCAGGAGATCATGGACTCCTACAAGCTCATCTCCGCCAACGCCGCCAAGACCCTCCACCTGGGGGAGCGCTACGGCATCCAGGCGGGCAGGCCCGCGAGCTTCATTGTCCTGGACGCGGAGAATTTTTATAACGCCCTCAACCAGAAGAGCGAGGTGCTCTATTCCTTCAAAAACGGACGTCTGATCGCCAAAAGCGCCCCCGCTGTGCGCGAGGTTCTGTTCTAAAAGCAAAAACGCCTTGCCCATGTGACCCATGAGCAAGGCGTTAGCCTTGCGGACAAAAAGTTTTTCTTTTTTCGCTTCCTTTTTTCTTTGTACACAAAGAAAAAAGGAAGTTCTTTTACTCATAGCACGCCCTGCTCCCGCCGATAAACTTAGGCCGGGTCCGGGCGCAGAGGAGGAGGGCACAGCCGATGTGGTCCAGGCTCAGCCGCACGGGCACGGCCACGTCCCGCAGGTGCATCCCAATGAGGGTGCCGCCGATGTCCAGGCCGGCGTGGGCGCGGATGTGCTCCACGGCCACCGGATGCCGGAAGGCATCCCAGGCGGCGGTGGCGAAGGAGCCTCCGGCCTTGGGCTGGGGGCGGACGCTGACGGGATCGTACCCGTATCGGGCGGCGCAGTCCGCCTCCAGGATGAGGGCGCGGTTGAGGTGCTCACAGCACTGGGCGGCGAGGCAGATGCCCCGCTCCTCCAGCAGGGGAAGGATGCCCCGCAGGACCGCTTGGGCAGTCTCCGGGCTGGAGGCCTTGCCGATGCGTCCGCCGGTGATCTCTGAGGAGGAGCAGCCCACCACGAAGATGCTGCCCGGAGCGAGGGCGGCGGCCTCCAACAGCTCCAGCGCCGCCTGGCGAGACTGGGCCTCGATGTCCTGTAATGTGAATTCCATAGTTGTCATCCTTTCTGTCGTGTCGGTGGGAGGCTCAGTCCTCCAGGGCCTCCGTCAGGTCGAGTTCGATGTCCTCCGCCGTTTTTTGACGGAACACCAGCCGCCACTGGACCGCCTCCGGACACTCGAAGTACAGGGAGGAGCAGGCCGCTTTCGCGGTGGTGAAGGTCACAGGGCTGGACCGGGCTGTTATGGCGAATACAGCAACGGGGCCGTCTCCCTGGGCACTCGGTTCTTTCGGTCTGGGCTGGTCGCCGGAGGAGCAGTCCTGGACCCGGAAGGACCCCTTCGGGAGCTCCGGCTCGATCTGGTAGGTAAAGGTCGCGCAGTGGGTGGGGTAGACCATGCTGCCGTCCCGAAAATGGGCGCTGTCGAGCTCTTCCGCCTCATAGTCGAGAACGGTCAGGACGTGCGCCTCTCCGGTGACCGGATGGGTGAAGGGCACCGTCTGTCCCGGCCCGGATACGGTGAACCGGGGCCCCGGGACATCCTGCGGGCACCGCACCAGGCAGAGCCGGAAATCACGGACATGGAGGGGCTTCTTCCGGGTGGCCCAGGGGAGGGCAGAGCGGTGGATGGCCCACCCATAGCTCCGGTCCAGGCGGTAGTGGTCCAGGACCAGTTCCACCTCCGGGCTGGAGGCCTCATCGGGCTCCTGACAGGAGACAGGGACCCAGAAGGTGCCGCAACCGTGCTTCTGCCGGAGGATCTTGCCGTTGAGGACGGCGGAGACCGCTGCATCTAGGTTCATGGGATTTTCAGTTGACAACTGTGCCCGCTCCTCCAGAGTGAAATCTCCCGCTTCCGTACGAAGCCGCCACCTGTCCAGAAAATCCCGGATGGGCTCCTCCGGCACCCGGGCGCACAGGTCCACCACGATTCCCGCCGTGCAGAGATACACCGCCGGGACATACCATGTGACATCTCCCCAGGAGAAGGTCCGGTCCACGGGGATCTCCTTCCCGGCGTGGCCCCGTCCGTAGCGGCCCCAGAAGTTGCTCTCAAAGGTCACCCTCCAGGGCGGGGCGGGCTGTGGAGGTTGGGGGAGGGCTTCCAGACACTCCTCGCTGTAGGTCAGCCGGTCGTAGTCAAAGGAAGCTTGGAGCTCCCGCAGGTAATCGTAGGGGGCGTCCATGGGGGAAAGGGAGAAGGCCTCCTTCAGCCGCTTCAGGACGGCTGTCTGTTCCGGTACAGGGGGATTCTCCTCCAGAAATTGGTCAAACTGCGCCCAATCCCAGCCGTAGGCCTGCTCCAAGGGGGCGAGATGTCCGCAGGAGAGGAGCAGACGTAAAAGGTCCTCAAAATTCCTGGCAATGGGGTGGACCCACTCCCCGGGGAGGCCCATGGGGTTGACGGCGAAGACCATCTCCCCGAAGCCCTCCACAAAACAGCAGTGGATGCCGTCCACGCCCTCCCAGCCGATGACCTCGGCCCCGAGGGGGGTGCAGAAATAGCCGCTGTGCCGGTCCCCGGCCTCCAGGCCCAGGGGGGCGAGGCTGATGCCTGCCTGTAAAAATGCCTCGTAACCGGTCATGACGCCTCCTCATCAAACAGCAAAAGGCTGAACCATGTGACGATGTTCCCCTCCGCCCAAAAGCCAATGCCGTGGCGCTCGGACAGCTCCGTGACCAGGATGCCCTGGCTCTCCACACAGGGGAACATCCGGTCCGGGTGGCGGCAGGGGGCGTCGGGGTAGGTGCATTCCTCGCAGAGGGCGCAGGATTCGGTGGAGAGCACATAGGGCTCCACGCCCTGGGCCCGGAAGAGCTCCCGCACCGCCCGGGTGATCTCCTCGTGGTCTCCCCGGGTGTTCAGGGTCTCCCGGATGTCCGCGATGTCGCTCACCTCGGTCATGGTGGTGATGAGCAGGCCGTGGGGGCAGCGCAGGCAGCGGGCTTGGCAGTCCTCCACAGTCCCGCAGCCCGGCGGACAGGCCCAGCTTTTGCCGTACCGGGGACACTCCGTCTCGCAGATATACCGGACCCGGGGGGAGAAGGTCAGCTCCTCCGTCTCAAAAAAGAGGTATTCCACAATGGGCAGCTGCGTAAGCTGCCGCTCCAGCAATTCCCGATCCATTCCAAACCTCCTCGCGCTTTTTTTCCAGTATACCACAGACTGTCCGCCGGTGCAACCGGGGATGCGCCTGCGCTTTTCCAGAAATAGAACATGTTTTGCATGGTAATCAGCACCAAATTGGATTATACTGCATAACTTGTTCTTGTACAATGGTATCAAAAAAGGAGGTCTCCCTGTGAAACAAGCTATTTTTACCGGTTCCGGTGTGGCGTTGGTCACCCCCTTTACATCCGGCGGCGTGGACTACCCCGCCCTGGAGAAGCTGCTGGACTTCCAGCTGGACCGCGGGACGGACGCCGTCATCGTCTGCGGCACCACCGGCGAGGCGGCCACTATGAGCTATGCCGAGCGCATGGCGGTAATCGAGGCCGTGGTCCGGCGTGTGGACGGCAGGGTCCCCGTCATCGCCGGGAGCGGGGCCAACTGCACGGAAACGGCCATCGCCCTCTCCCGGGACGCCGTCTCCGCCGGAGCGGACGGCCTGCTGGTGGTGACGCCCTTCTACAACAAGGCCACCCAGCGGGGGCTGGTCCGCCACTACACCGCCGTGGCGGACGCGGCGGAAAAGCCGGTCATCCTCTACAACGTCCCCTCCCGCACCGGGGTCAAGTGCACGGCGGAGACCTACGCCGCCCTGGCACAGCACCCCAACATCCTGGGCGTGAAGGAGGCGGGCGGGGACTTGGCCCTCATCCAGAAGACCCGGGAGCTCTGCCCGGAGGACTTCTACATCTGGTCCGGCAACGACGACGAGACCGCGCCCATCATGCTCCTGGGAGGGAAGGGGGTCATCTCGGTGGCGGCCAACGTGGCGCCGGATCGGATGCACGATCTGACCCGCGCCTGCCTGGAGGGCGACTTCGTCTCCGCGGGGCGGATGCAGCTGGAGCTACGCGCCCTCTGCGAGGCCCTTTTCTGGGAGGTCAACCCCATCCCCGTCAAGACGGCCCTGGCTCTCATGGGCATGTGTGAGGAGGTCTTCCGCCTGCCCCTGTGCGAGATGGAGCCGGAGAACCGGGAGCGTCTCGCGGCGGTGCTCCAGCGGTACGGCCTCGTGAGCTGAAATTTTCCTTGTCTTTCGCCCTTCTCTGTGCTATGATATGAAAAAATTTATGGAAGAGGGATCACGATGGAGACTGTCGGGCGCTTTTTCATCCGCGACATGACGGAGGCGGACATGGATGGCAAGGGTTACGTCCACTACCAGTCCTGGCTGGAGACCTACACGGGCCTGATGGAGGAACCCATCCTTGCCGCCCACAGCCTGGAGCGCTGTCAGGAGACGGCGCGGAAGTGGCCGGAGAACACCCTCGTGGTCCTGGACCGGGAGAGAGGGGAACGGGTGGCGGGCTTTGCCTGCTTCCTGCCCGAGGCGCGGGAGTTCGTCACCGTGCCCGGCGCGTCGGAGGTCACGGCGATCTACCTCTTGGCGGAGTACCAGGGCCTGGGCCTGGGACGGCGGCTGATGGAGGCGTGCCTGGAGCGGCTTCCATGGCCCAAAGTGGTCCTCTTCGTCCTCAAGGGCAACGAGAAGGCCATCGGCTTCTACGAACATATGGGCTTCCGCATGACGGGGTCGGAGTACGTCTCCAAGACCCGCCACGGAGAGCTGACAGAGCTGGAAATGGTGCTGGAGCGCTGAAAAGCGCTCCAGCTTTTTGTCAGTTCTGATCGTAGTAGGCCCGGATGGCCTTGGCGAAGAACGCCGCACAGCCGGGGGCTACCTTTTCATAGTACGCGGTGAACCGCTCGTCCTGGCCGTACATGTCCACCAAGTCCGTGTGGCTCTGGGGCGTGAGCATCTCCGGCGTCCAGTAGTGGAGCAGCCACGCGCGGTGGAGGCGGCAGGCCTCCCGGGCGTCGGTCCCGGCGGGGTCGTCCGCCGCCATGGCCCGGCGCAGGGCCTCCTGATAGCCGGCCTCCTCCTCCTGCATCTTCGTCCACGCCTCCTCGCTCATTCCGGAGAAAAGACGGATCGTCTCATCGACCGTCTCCCGTCCGTACTTCTCCCGTGCCTCCTGGCCGTAGGCGGCCTCGTTCTCGGCGATAGCCCGGGACTTCAGGGCCTCGAATTTTTCCTTGTCGTTCATTTCATGTCCTCCTTCCAAGGTCTCTAACGTGCGGCTGACGGTGCGGATGAGCTCCTCCACCCGCTGCCGCTGGGCCAGGAGGCGGCCCAGGTGGGCCCGCAGAGCCTCAGCCCGGTCGTAGGACGGGTCGTCCAGCGCCCGGCGGACCTCCTCCAGGGTGAGGCCCAGCTCCCGGTAGAGCAGGATCTGCTGGAGACGGTCCACCTCCGCCGGGCCGTAGCGCCGGTACGCGTTCTCCCGGTCCCGGACCGGGCAGAGCAGGCCGATGGCGTCGTAGTAGCGCAGGGTCCGGGGCGTCAGGCCCGTCAGACGGGAGAGCTCTTTTACGGTGTAGGGCATCTGTGTCACCTCCTGGATTTAGAATAGACCATGACGCGGCGTCAAGGTCAAGTTTTTTTTTTTTTTTTTGTTGAAATCGAGAATTGGCTGTGATAAACTGAAACAGGATTTATTTTCATAAGGAGAAGCGCCATGAAAATCTCTTTTGATGATATCATTCTGCGCGATTACCAGCTTTCTGATGTGGAGGATGAGGTCCGCTGGACCAACACAGACACCGCGTGGTTTTACGCCGACACGCCGTGGATGACGATGGAGCCTGTGGACCCCGGCGAACTGCGTTCGGATATGATCGAGGTCATGGCCGGCCTGTCTGAGGATGCGATCCGGTGGCGGTTCGAGATCGAAGCGGCTGGACAGCATATCGGCATGGTGTCTTCCTACTATCTGGAC
Source organism: uncultured Oscillospiraceae bacterium (assembly GCA_910587785.1). GTDB lineage: Bacteria > Bacillota > Clostridia > Oscillospirales > Oscillospiraceae > Pelethomonas. Next base: position 22,220 of record CAJUOA010000032.1, read on the forward strand.
GAGAACTTTGAGCCTACGCCTTGGGATGCTATCGATCAGCGGAAAAACGCGGAAGAAAACCGTTCGATCCGTGCGCTGGGCATCGAGATTTGCGAGACAGCCTTCTGGGGCAGGGGGATTGGCACAAAGGCGCTGACCGCTTTTATGGAGTATTACCGTAACTTGGGGGAGCATCGGTTTTTGGTGGAGACCTGGAGCGGCAATCTGCGGATGTTGGGATGCGCCCGAAAATTAGGGTTTGTGGAGGTAAAGCGTCAGGAGGGCGCTTATATCGTGGACGGCAAAGCGTATGACGGCCTGGTGCTGGAAAAGCGCCTGGAGGGAACAGCGGGGGGAGCGGTATGCAGAGCGGGCTCTTGATCGGCAAAGGCATTTTCTGGGTATTGATCTGGTTCGGCTTTATGCTGTTCTATACCGCGCTGGATGTGGCGGTGTGGAGAAAGATCGGCGCTCCTTTCGGAAAGTACTTCAACCTGGTTACGATGATCCTTTGCATAGCCGTGTTCCTGTTCCTGCTGACGAGAGCAGCTGACTTCAAGCTTGACCTGTTAGAGGGCCTTTCCCCGCATGGCCTATTACTGGCGGCGGCCTGCGCCGGACTATTCTATCTCGTTTTGGATAAGGGATTGGACCCCCTCTTTGAGGCGGCCTTCCCGGCAAGTGAGGAGAGCTATCAGGATACGCTTCGCTCCTTGCGGGCCGCGCCTGTTGTCAGCTTGATCCAGGTCTGCGTCCTTGCGCCGTTTATAGAGGAGGTCCTGATGAGGGGCTTTCTGCTGGGCGGCTTATCAGTGGATTACGGAAAGACCGCCGCTTTACTCGTGTCCGCCTTTTTCTTTGCCCTGCTCCACTTTAACATGGTGCAGACGCTGTCCGCCTTTCTCTGCGGGATCGTGCTGGGCCTGCTCTACCTGCATACAGGCTCGGTATCCTGCTGTATCGCGGCCCATATGGGCTATAATCTGATCTCTTATCTCACAATGATGGCGCCGCTGAACAATAAGGCATAGTTACTTAGCCGTACCTGTCCGCCGGGGAATGACCGTCAAATTCCCCAATCTCCCCTTGCTTTTTCCAGGCCGGTATAGTACAATGGAACTATCCAATGTGGACAGATCAGCCCAACAGCCCGCGCCCCGGCGCGGAGAGACAGAAAAGGAGAAACGATCGACATGGAATACAAAAGCATGGACGCGGCCCAGCTGAAGGCGGAGCATGCGGCGGTGGAGCAGAAGTTCCAGGCTCTGAAGGCGAAGAACCTGAAGCTGGACATGTCCCGCGGCAAGCCCGGTAAGGAACAGCTGGACCTGGTCAGCGATATGCTGACGGTGCTCTCCAAGCCTGAGGACTGCATCATCGACGGCTTCGACGTGCGCAACTACGGCGAGCTGACCGGCCTGCCCTGCGCCAAGGTGTTTTTTGCCGAGCTTCTGGGCTGTAAGCCGGAGGAGTGCTTCATCGGCGGCAACGCAAGCCTGACCCTGATGTATGATACCGTCTCCAAGGCCTACACCCACGGCCTGCTCCACAGCGAGAAGCCCTGGTGCAAGCTGGACAAGGTCAAGTTCCTGTGCCCGTCCCCGGGCTATGACCGCCATTTCAAGGTCAGCGAGACCTTCGGCATGGAGATGATTACCATTCCAATGACCGAGACCGGCCCGGACATGGATGCCGTGGAGGAGGCCGTGAAGGACCCGGCGGTGAAGGGCATGTGGTGCGTACCCAAGTACTCCAACCCCGAGGGCGTCATCTACAGCGCGGAGACCATTGACCGCATCGCCCATCTGAAGCCCGCCGCCCCCGATTTCCTCCTCATCTGGGACAACGCCTACTGCATCCACGAGTTTGAGGGGGACTATGTGCCCTTCCCGGACATCCTCTCCCTCTGCCGCGAGGCGGGCAGCCCTGACATGGTCTTCGAGTTCGCCTCCACCTCCAAGGTGACCTTCCCCGGCGCGGGCGTGTCCGTGATGGCCGCCAGCGTGGATAACCTCAAGTACATGACCGGCCTCATCGGGATGCAGGCTATCAGCTCCGATAAGGTCAACCAGCTCCGCCATGTGCGCTACCTCAAGGACAAGGCCCACGCCTTGGAGCTCATGAAGCGCCACGCGGCGGTGCTGGGCCCCAAGTTCCGCGCCGTGCTCAACGCCCTGGACAAGGAGATTGCCCCCCTGGGCATCGCCACCTGGAAGCGCCCCACCGGCGGCTACTTCGTCAGCCTCGACACCAACGACGGCCTCGCCAAGCGGACCCTCACCCTCTGCAAGGAGGCCGGCGTGGTCATGACCGGCGCGGGTGCCACCTTCCCCTACGGCAAGGACCCCAGAGACCGCAATATCCGCATCGCCCCCAGCCTGCCCCCCGTGGAGGAGCTGGAGGCCGCGATTGATGTCTTCTGCACCTGCCTGAAGCTGGCCGCCTTGGAGCAGCTTTTGGCGAACAAGTAAATTTCATGCTTGTCTCCGGCCGGTCCCTCGGGGGACCGGCCGCAACTTTTGGTTGCTTTACAAACTCCGCACTCCGTGCTATGCTCAAGCAAGAACCACAAAACGCGAAAAGGAGCGAAAAAATGGACTGCAAAGATATCTTGATCAAACTTCGTGAGAACAAGGGCCTCTCCCAGCAGGAGCTGGCGGACAAGCTCTTCGTCACCCGGCAGGCGGTGTCCCGGTGGGAGCGGGGGGAGGTCCTGCCCTCTTCGGACATGCTCCGGCGGCTCTCGGAGCTCTTCGACGTCTCCATCAACACTCTCCTGGGCAGTCCCCGCCAGCTTATTTGTCAGAGCTGCGGGATGCCCCTGGAGGACGGCATCTGCGGCCACGACGCAGACGGCGCGGTCAACGAGGACTACTGCAAGTGGTGCTACGACGGCGGGCAGTTCCTCCAGGACTGCACCATGGAGGAGATGGCCGGCACCTGCGCGGACATCATCGTCAAAGAGCATGGCGGGGACCGGGAACAGATCCGTGTCCAGCTGCTCGTACAGCTGCCCCGTCTGGGACGCTGGAAGCAGGGGTGATACCGCAGCCGGCCTCCACTTGGGGGGCCGGCTGACTTTTTGCAGATCCACGATTGACAGAGCGGACGGTTTGTGGTATGATAAGTCTACACTATAAACCAAGGAGGGTCTGATATGGAAAAGATCAAACTGACAGGCGCTGAGTGGAGTGTCCTGGACTGCCTGTGGGAGGAGAGCCCGCTGACCGTCATGCAGATGGTAGCGCGGATGCGGGACCGGGTCGGCTGGGCCAAGAGCACCACCATCACCGTTCTGCGCCGCATGGAGGACAAGGGGCAGGTCCACTGTGAGATCGTGGGCCGTGGAAAGGCCTATACCCCCGCCGTGGAGAAGGAGAAGGCGGTAATCTCCGAGACCCGCAGCTTCCTGGACCGGGTGTACCGGGGGAGCGTGGGACTGATGATGAGCGCCATGGCCCGGCACCAGGAACTCAGCAGTGAGGAGATTGCCCAGCTGCGGGAGATCCTGCGGGAAGCAGAGGAGGGGAAGGACCAGTGATGCTGGAATGGGCAACATCATCCTGCCTTCTGATCCTGGCGGTGATGGCCCTGCGGGCCGCGCTGGGACGGCGGATCAGTCCCGGCCTCCGCTACGCCCTGTGGGCGGTGGTGCTGGTCCGCCTGCTGGTGCCGGTACAGCTGTTCACATCCCCGGTGGCGGGGCTCACGGTGGCTCCGCCGCCGGAGGCGCTGAAAGAGGAGACCCTCTATGTCCTGCCCGTCCAGTCCGCCCCGGTGGAGGAGGTCCCCAGTGTGACGGCAGGGGAGGGGGAGGTCCTCATGGACGCAAATTCCTTCGGCTACGCCCGCCTGGAGGACGAGGGACAGACCGTCCGCCGCTATGCCGCCCGTATCAGCCCCCTGGAGGCCCTGGGGTGGGTGTGGCTCACGGGGGCCGCCGCCGTGGGGACGGTGCTCCTGGCCTCCAACCTAGCTTTCTCCGCGCGGCTCCGGCGGGTGCGCAGGCCCCTTGCCGGGGCGGGAGGACCCATTCCGGTGTACCTGGCGGCGGGACTGCCGTCTCCCTGCCTGTTTGGACTTTTTCGTCCTGCCATTTACGTAACAGAACAGGCGGCAGACCCCACAAAATCCCGCCATGTGCTCACCCACGAGCTGACCCACTACCGGCATCTGGACTACCTGTGGAGCGTCCTGCGGGGCGTGGCCCTGGCGGTTCACTGGTGGAACCCGCTGGTGTGGCTTGCGGCGGCCTGCAGCCGCCGGGACGGGGAGCTGGCCTGTGATGAGGGGGCCCTGCGCCGGCTGGGGGACAACGAGCGCATCCCCTACGGCGAGACCCTGCTCTCCCTGGTGACGGCGAAGACGGGTCCCCGGGACCTGCTCTGCTGCGCCACCACCATGACAGGGGAGAAGCGGAGCCTGCAAAAGCGGATCATCCAAATCGCCTGTAAACCAAAAGCTCTTGTCAGTGCAACGATTGCAGTGGTTTTGCTCCTGACCGCCATATCGGTCTGCCTCTTTGGCCGGAAGATCGAGGGGGAGGCGGAGGCGGTGGACTTCTGGGAGACCGAGGTCCTCTCCCCGACGCCGGACCTGGATCGGGACGGTACGCCGGAGGAGCTTCAAATTTCCCGGGGAAATACCTCCAAACGGGAGCTGGGCAAGCTGGAGGCATTCCAGGACGGCCGCAGGCTCTGGGGCAGCTCGCTCTACGGGAGCGGCTGGGACAGCGACGCATACTTCCTTTGCCGGGAGAATGGCGGGGACTGCCTGCTGGAGCTGTCATATGGAGCGATGCCGGAGGGATTCGGGCGTGCCTACCGCTACCGCCTGTTCCATCTGGAGGGGAATCAGGAGGTCACAGACCGGGAGGGAAAACTGGACTTTTCGCTCGAATTTGCGGACGACTTCCTGGACTTCGACCCGGAAGCCATCGCCGCCTTTCTGGAGGAGGTCAACGGTCTCCTGTCGGACAGTACGCCCCTCATGCTCTCCGGCGGCTGGCCGTTCCGCATCCAGACCAGGGAGGACGGCACGCTCTACGACAACATCCTGGCCGAGTTTCCCGACTACATCGGCTACATCCCGGCCGGCCTTGATATCTCGGAGGGCCCCAGCGATTACGATACCACGGAGGAACTGCTGGCAGCGCTGAAGGAGTATCGCAGCTTCGCCCTCCAGATACCGGAATACGACATCAGCACCATCAACAGATTTTTGATGCAGGTCACAGCGGCGGACATCGGCGACATCAGCAGTCAGGACCAGGTGACGGCGGAGGAGCTGGCGTCCCTTCTGCGGGAGGCCGTCAACGACCGGATCGTCAGCAGGCGGAGCATCGAGTGCCGGCTCATGGCCGAGACCCAGGCCTGGACGTGGACCGGGGCGGAGTGGGTGGTGCCCCTTGCGGGCGGCGGAAAGCTCTATCTTATCGCCACTACCACTCCCGGGGAGATAGCGGTTGCCTGCGAGGCGAGCACCGGCGTGTATCTCTCCTTCTACAAGTCCCAGGAGCTCTACGACATCGTCCTCGCCGCGGGTGATCCGGGGAGCTATACGGAAAATCTCCTGCCCGATACACCGGACCTGGACCACGACGGAACGCCGGATCAGCTCTTCCTCCACACCAGCCCCGAGGGGTACTGGTGCCTCCAGTGCCTGCTGGGCACGGGGGAGGTATGGATGGAGAGCTCCTCCCGCGGGGCGGGACAGGACGCCCTGTTCCTCTGCCGGAAGGACGGGGAGGACTACCTCCTGCGCTACACCCCTCTGGTGGGCAGTGACGGCTGTTCCTACAATTACAAGCTCTTCCATCTGAACGGAGAAGGCGGCGAGGTGAAGGAAGAGGACGGCAGTCTGGACATCACTTACAACGTAGAGGGCGAGGGCACAGAGCGGTTCGCGCCCCTGGACATCGCGGCCTACATGCGGGAGGTCAACGGCCTCCTGGCAGACAGCACCCTCCTGGTGAATGGGAGCCCGGCTTTGGCGGAGACCTTCCGGCAGGAGGGGCGGCTGTACGACAGCCTCTCCTGGCTGGGAGAGCTTCGGAAGGAGGGCCGCAGCATGACGGAGGCCCTGCTTGCCTATCAGAACCGTCTGATGGCCAAGGCCGCAGTGCCCACACGGGATGAGGTCTTTTCCCAGATCCGGGAGGAGAACATTCTGGAGACCAGCAGTGAGGAGATCACTCCCGCCGTGCTGTCCACCATGCTCAACCAGGCGGCACGAAGCCCCGGCGCGGACGGCAGCGGCTTCCCGGAGGAGGCGGAGTACGCCCTGGAGGCCGTCTTCACCAGGGAGGGGGACTACGGGGAACAGCGCTTACAGCTGGAGACCGGCGGTCCCGCTGGAGTGGTCCGGGTGACCGTCTCCGGTCAGGCCACGGCGGTGCAGTACGCGGAGAACCCCGCCGC
>CAJUOA010000033.1 GCA_910587785.1 uncultured Oscillospiraceae bacterium
TGACAGCGACAAGTAATCCATCAAGTTCTGGTTAGGCGCCGGGGGCCCTCGGGCCCCCGGGCCTCTCCGTAATGCGGGAAGCCTATGAAGAAACATCTGTCCACCATCATTCTGGTCCTCGTCCTGGTCCTCGGCCTGGGCATCATGCTCTACCCCACGGTCAGCGACTGGTGGAACTCCTTCCACCAGACCCGGGCCATCGCAAGCTACTCCGACACCGTGGCCACCATGGACAACGAGCTCTACGACCAGCTCTGGCAGGAGGCCGAGGCGTACAACGCCGCCCTCGCCCAGAAGGCCAACCCCTATTTTTTCACCGAGGAGGATCAGGCCCTCTATGACAGCACCCTGAACGTCTCCGGTACCGGAATTATGGGCTACATCGACATCCCGGAGATCAAATGCACCCTCCCCATCTACCACGGCACCAGCGACGCGGTGCTCCAGGTGGCGGTGGGGCATGTGGAGGGCTCCAGCTTGCCCGTGGGGGGCGAGGGCACTCACTGTGTCCTCTCCGGCCACCGCGGCCTCCCCAGTGCCATGCTGTTTACCAATCTCCCTCAGCTGGTGGTGGGCGATCTCTTCACGCTCCAGATCATGGATGAGACCTTAACCTATGAGGTTGACGCGATTCACACCGTTCTGCCTCATGAGATGGACCGTTTGACCGTTGAGGAGGGCAAGGACTACTGCACCCTGGTCACCTGCACCCCTTACGGCGTCAACAGCCACCGCCTCCTGGTTCGCGGACACCGGGTGGCCAATGAGTCCGCCGCCCATATCCGCGTGACGGCGGACGCAATCCGCATCGACCCCATCCTGGTTTCCCCCGCCGCCGCCGCGCCCATGCTGCTGCTGCTGTTTCTGTGGCTGATGTTTGGCGGCGGAAAGAAGAAGCCGAAGAAACGCTAGCCGCCCCCTGCGCCCGCCTACCGGAGTGCCCCGCACATCAAGACATTCATTTGACCATGCCCCATGCAACGAAGAAAGGCAGGCATCCTTATGAAACTGAAAAGACCCCTCATTCGGACGGCGGCCATGGTGCTGTGCCTGCTGCTGGTCCTGTGGAAGCTGCCGGCAGCTGCCTCCGCCGCCGCCTCCGAGCCGTACCCCTATCCTACCATCGACGATTTGACCCGGCTGTGTTCCCTCAGCCTGGATTATGGCGTGCCCGGTGTAGAGGTGCGCCTCTACCGCGTGGCCGATGTCTCGGCGGACGTGCGCTTCACCCTCACCGGTGATTTTGCCAAGTACCCCGTGAGCCTGGATGACATGGACAGCGCCAAGTGGACCGCCCTGGCCCAGACCCTCAAGGGCTACGTCTTCCTGGACTTCCTGCCCCCCTACCGCACGGGCGTGACGGACAGCGAGGGCAGGCTGACCTTCTCCGACCTCCCCGTGGGCCTCTACCTGGTGGACGCCGACCGGGCCATGGCGGAGGACGGCACCATCCACCAGCCCGCGCCCTTTGTCATCAGCCTCCCCACCTGGGAGCAGACGTTCGACCCGGACACCGGGGCCATTACCGGCGGCTCCTGGCAGTACAACGTCTCCGCCAAGCCCAAGTATAAGGTCCTGGACGGCGATGTGGAGATGCGCCGGGTGCTGAAGGTGTGGGACGACGGCGGCAGCATCAGCCGCCCCGCCCAGATCACCGTGGCGCTCCTGCAGGACGGGCAGGTCTACGACACCGTGGACCTCACGGAGGACAACAACTGGCGCTATTCCTGGGATGAGCTGGACGGCAATTCCGACTGGACCCTGGTGGAGACCAGCGGGAACAGCGGTTACACGGTCTCCGTCTCCCTCCAGGGGCTGACCTTCGTGGTCACCAACAGCTACAGCCCTCCGCCGGATAACCCGCCCCCGCCGGACAATCCTCCGCCGCCGGATAACCCTCCGCCTCCTGACAACCCCCCTCCGCCGGATAACCCCCCGCCCGACAATCCTCCGCCGGATACCACCACCCAGACCGATCCGCCGCCTGACAGTCCGCCTCCGGTGCCCCCGGTGCCCAACGTGGATATCCCGGACACCGATGTGCCTCTGGCCACCACGGACCCGGATCATCCCGACAACCCGGATGACCCCGACGATCTGCTGGAGCTGGATGACCCGGACGTGCCTCTGGCGAACCTGCCCCAGACGGGACAGCTCTGGTGGCCGGTGCCCCTGCTGGCGGTGGCCGGGATGGCCCTGGTGATGCTGGGGCTGATCGTGAACCGGAGGAATAGCGATGAAGCGTAAAGGGGGACTGCTCCTGATCCTGGGCGGCCTGCTGCTGCTGGCTGCCGCCGGAGGACTGGGCGCCTACAACGTGTGGGACGCGGACCGGGCCGGCGTGGTCTCCGAGGCCGCGCTGGAGACCTTGGACCAGCGCATCCCCGTCCTGGAGGAGCTGGACCTGCCGGAGGAGCTGATCCCTGACCACATCCTGAATCCCCAGATGGATATGCCCACCCAGGAGGTGGACGAATACGAGTATATCGGACGCATTGATATCCCGGTCCTGGAGCTCTCCCTGCCGGTCATGGAGTCCTGGAGCTATCCGAAGCTGAAGGTGGCCCCCTGCCGCTACAGGGGCTCGGCGTATCTCGACGATCTCATCATCGCCGCCCACAACTACGATCGCCACTTCGGCAGGATCAACACCCTGCTCCCCGGCGACGAGGTGATTTTCACGGACACGGACGGGAATATCTTCAACTACACCGTCTCCGAGCTGGAGCAGCTCAATCCCACCGATGTCCGGGAGATGATCTCCGGCGACTGGGACCTGACGCTGTTCACCTGTACTCTGGGCGGACAGTACCGCGTGACCGTGCGCTGTGTGCGGGATACGGCTCCCGCGCTGTGAGATGTGACGCGTTCCGGAAACTATGCCAACGGACGCGCGGCTGGAACCCTCTGGCCGCGCGCCCGCTTTGTATCTTGCAGGGGTGGGCAGGAGCGGGCAGAGGCGGGTAGTATCCTCCCCTGCGAATCGGTTCTGACAGACATGTTCCAACACAAAAAGGAGAATCTTATGATGAAAAAGCCCCTGAGCATCCTCCTGGCTCTGGTATTGAGCCTGCATCTGGCGGTCCCCGCCCTGGCGGCGCAGGCCCCGGAGTTTTCCGACGTTCCCACGGGTCACTGGGCCTACGCCTACGTCCGGCAGGCCGCTCAGGCCGGGGCCGTCAACGGCGTCGGCAATGGCCGCTTCAACCCGGAGGGCACGCTGACCGTCGCGGAGTTTACCGCCATGCTCCTGCGGGCCCTGTACGGAGAGGCGCCCGTGGAGCAGTATACCGGAGAGGGGGGCGAGTGGTACGCCCCCTACACCGCCTATGCCTACGAGCGGGACTTTTACGAGTCTACGTCGGTAGCGGGGCGGCTTGCCGCGTGCCCGGAGGGCGGCGAGGAGGCGTTCCTGGCCCGGGAGATGGCCTGGAACGCCACCCGCTACGACATGGCCGCCATGCTCTACCAGGTCCTGGAGGCGGACGCGGACGGGGAGGCCCAGGCCGCTGACCTCCAGTGGGCGGAGGAGAGCGCCCCCGAGGCCGTTGCCGACTGGGAGGAGGTCCCGGACAAGTACCAGACCCTCGTGGCCTTCTGTTTCCGCAGCGGCATCCTCACCGGCATGGACGGGCAGGGGACCTTCCAGGGCACGGGCACCGTCACCCGGGCTCAGGCCGCCGCCATCCTCTGCCGCGTGCTGGACCGGACCGCCCGGGAGCCGGACAGCACCGTCCCCGCCCCGGAGACGCCGGAGGAGACGCCCCCGGAGGAGCCGGAATATGACGGCCCCCTCATGCCCGACGGCCAGCCCCTGACGGAGGAGAACGTCCACGCCCTCATCGACGGCCTGCGGACCGAGTACCCGGAGGGGATGCACTGGACCAACGAGAACGCCTACACCTCCCACGCCCTGGCGATCAACGGCTTTGGCTGTGCCGCCTTTGCCCTGCTGTGCAGCGACAAGGCTTTCGGCGACCTGCCCAGCCGCCAGCACAGCAAGTTTGACGATATCCGCGTGGGGGACATGCTCCGGGTGCGGAACAACACCCACTCCGTGGTGGTGCTGGAGAAAAAGGCGGACAGCGTCATCGTCACCGAGGGGAACTATGCGGATACCATCCACTGGGACCGGGAGATCACCCGGGAGAACCTGGAGAGCGATAAGCAGTTCTATGTGGAGACCCGCTATCCCAAGGACGCCTGAGCGTTTCCCAAAACACAAAGAACCTCCTCCGGCACGCGCCGGGGGAGGTTTTTTGCGGGAAAACGGGTCAGTACACCCCCGCAGCCGCCGGACGGGACACCGCGGTGGCGTTGGGGTCGCACCCGGGAGGGCCGAAGAAGCCCACCCGCCGCTCCGAGAGGCGGATATCCACCCGGGAGCCCCGGACGGACTCCCCGTCCAGGCAGGTGACGATGTCCCCCTCCCGGGACTCGATGGTGATCTCCCGGGCGGTGGAGCAGCGGACGATGCCGGGATAGCGCCAGCCGTCCCCCCTGGAGTAGGCCCCCACCAGGCGGAGGAAGGTAGGGCGGCTCACGGCCCGGACCAGGATGGTGTGGAGCAAGCCGTCGTCCATGCGGGCCTCCCGCGTGGGGACGAAGCCGCCGCCGTAGTAGCGGCCGTTGCAGACCGCCGCCAGGATGAACTCCCCCTCCAGCCGCTCCCCGTCCAGGGTGACGGTCCAGCGGTGGCGGAAGCTCTGGGAGAAGAAGTTCACCGCCAGGGAGGCGATATAGCTTGCCTGCCCCTTCAGAAGGGGGAAATCCCCATAGCGGTGGACGCTGTCGGCCACCTGGGCGTCGAACCCGGAGCAGGCCACGGTGAGGGCCAGACGGCCATTGCAGTCGATGGCGTCCAGCGGGAACCGAGGGCCGTCCCAGAGGTTCTCCGCGTCGGAGAAGAGGGGGGCCTTGTCCCCGAAATTTTTGAGGAAGTCGTTGCCTGTGCCCACGGGGACGCAGGTCATGGCGGCGCTCTCCACCCCGGCCACGGCGTTCGCCACCTCGCTGAGGGTGCCGTCGCCGCCGCAGGCGTAGAAGCGCAGGTCCTCCCCCGTGCGGGCCAGGGCGGAGGCGGCCTCCCACGCGTGGCCGGGCCGCCGGGTGAGGATGCGCTCCACGGCGAGGCCGTGGCGGGCCTCCAGACCCTTGGCCATCTCCAGGAGCTGGGCGGTGCAGTCCCGCTTTCCGGCGGCGGGGTTGATAATGAAGACGTGGCGCATGGGTCAGAACTCCCAGGGAGTGCCGTTCCCACCGCTGGAGGCGCCGCCGTAGGGGGGGCGGCCCATCCGGCGCTGGCCCTCCTCGAAGTAGGCCAGTTCCGCGAGTGTCTTGTAGGGCATCAGCCAGATGTTCAGCAGGCCGTAGGTGAAGTTGGACACGATCTCCCAGCCGATGAAGCTCAGGTCCAGCACGAAGAGGTCCATCTTCATCCCCGCCGTCTGCCGGCAGCTCAGGGCGATGGCCTCCGAGGCGGAGAGGGAGCCGTCGGTGAGGATGTTGTAGTAGGCGAAGCGGTAGCGGTAGGCGGCGATGATCCCGGGGATGAAGAGCAGCAGAGACCACAGGAACACCCGCACCGTGATCTGGATACAGCACCAGATCAGCTTCCCGGCCACGCCCAGTCCGTCCAGAAGGGAGGTGACAGGCATCTCCGTCCCCTGGCGGATGCCCATGCAGTAGATGTAGTAGCCGCCCATGAGCGTGATGAGGAAGAGGTCGACCAGCAGGGAGAAGAAGGTGCTCATAGCGGTCCTCTCCGGCAGGGAGGCCACCAGAGACATCAGGGCGTCGTAGTCTCCTCTGACGAGGGCATCGTAGTAATAGCTGGCGTAAGTATTGTAAAAGAAGAGCGAGCCGGTCTCCACCAGGGTCACGATTCGCTCCAGGATGAACTGCACCGCGATGACCACCGCCGCCACCAGCAGCGGCGAAACCCGGGCCGTGCGCAGGATGCCCTTTGCCTCTATTTTGATCGAACTGCGGTCTATCATATTTTTTTCCTCCGGACACGACAAAGATAGGCGGGCAGGGGGCTGCCCGCTTTCGTTTTATCATAACACAGGGCGGGGGAAATTGCAAGAGGCGGACGTGGTCACACGTCCGCCTCATAGGCAAAGAAATCGCAAGGCCCCCCAGGGGCGGATAATGATCCGGCCCTGGGGAGCGCACCGGAGACCTCACACCCCTGGGATCTCCAAAATATAGCGCTCATAGGCGTTGATGATGGTGGTCTCCCCCCGCTGAAGGACCCGGGGGATGTTGGCCCCGTAGTTGACGTGGACGTGTCCGTGGATCAGATAGCGGGGCTTGTACTTGTCCAGCAGGGGCAGAAGGCACTCGAACCCCCGGTGGGCGTAGTCCTCCCCGTCGCCGAAGCCCTTCACAGGGGAGTGGGTGACCACAATGTCCACCCCCTTGGCCCGCCAGAGCTGGAATCTCAGCTTCCGAATGCGCCGGGCCATCTGCCGCTCCGTGTACTGGTGGTCCCCGCCGCTGTACCAGGGGCTCCCTCCCAGGCCCAGGATGCGCAGGCCCCCGACAGTCACCAGCTTGTCCTCAATGCAGTCGCACCCCTCCGGCGGGTCCTGCTCGTAGGTCAGGTCGTGGTTGCCGTGGACGTACAGCAGGGGGGCGCGGCCCATGGTGACCAGAAAGCGCAGATAACTGGCCTTCAGATCGCCGCAGGAGATCATCAGATTGAACTCGTCCAGCCGTCCCGGCTGGTAGTAGTCCCAGTAGTAGGGGCTCTCCTTGTCGCTGACCAGCAGAAGCTTCACAGCAGGGGCCCCTCTTTCTTCGGCGGGATCCTGTCCCGATAGACCCCCTGGAGCCGTACGATGGTCTCCGACATGGGGAGGATGTCCTCAAAGGGCGGGATGGACCCGTCCACGCTGTCGCAGAGCCAGTCCATGTGGAGCACCGTCTCCGGAGAGAACCACGCTGAGCCGTCGTTTCGCACCTTCCCGGACTGGTCCCGGATGAAGCGCTGGAAGGGGTCGATGGACCCGTCCATCACCCCCCGGCGGAGGATCTGGACCAGCTGTCCCACGCCGTCGGGGAGCATGTCGCTCAAAATCACGTCCACCACCCGGCTCTTCATGCCCCACCAGTAGTTCACCGCCCGCTCCCCGTTAGAGCTGAGGGCGTCCCAGTTGCCGCTGAAGATGCCCCGGATGAGCTTGACATAGAAATTCCCCCAGTGCCAGTAGGGGGCGGCCAGGGAGCGCAGGACCCCGTCAGGCCGCATCTGACAGAGGCCCCAGGGCTCCCGGATGCGGTCCGGCGTGGGCAGGTCCCGGTTGCTGATGAGGTCCACGCCCTCCGAGGCCAAAGCCCCCATGGGGTCCTCCTCCACGCTGGACCAGCGCAGCTGTACCCTTGCCCGGGGGTTCGTGAGCCGGGCCCCCAGGGCAAAGGCGTTGATGCCCGCAGGCACGCCGTAGATGGGATTGCTGGCCACGTAGCCGATGCGCCCGTCCCGGCTGAGGGCCCCGGCCACGGCCCCGGTGATGAATTTTGCCTCATAGATGCGGCTGTAGTAGGTGCGCACGCCCGTGTAGGGCATGGCCGCGGAGCAGTTGAGGATCTTCAGCCCCGGATGCTTTGCCGCCGTCTTCCGGCAGGCCCCGATGAGGGGCGGGGTGGTGGCGATGATGACCTGGGCCCCGTTTTCGATGGCCTCCTCCATGGCGTCCTCGGCCTCCTGGCCGGACTTCACACAGTCGAAGACCTGCACCGTCACATCGTCGCCCATCATGGCCTCCAGGTACTGGCGGCCCAGGTCGTGGGCGCGGGCCCAGTCGCTCTCCTCCGGGCCCCGCTCGTTGATGAAGGCGATGTTCAGACGGTTGGGGAACACGGCGCTGAAGAGACGGCCCAGGATGCCCTTGCCCTTCTCGGCGTCCTCGTCGCCGCTCTCGGTGGCCACGGCGATGGGTTCGGACTGGGCGAGGACCTTCACGTCCGGCCATACGGCGGTGAGGGTCTTGAGGAGCTCCGCCGCCGTGGCCTTGAGCTCCTCGAAGGGGTACACCCGCAGCCACACCAGCAGGGCGTCCGCCGGGGTGACGGAGAGGTCCTCCCCGCCCAGCTTCCGGAAGGCGGCGTGGAAGTAGGTGAAGCTGGAGAGGAACTTCTGCCGCTCGGCGTCGGTCCAGGCGTGGTCCGTCTCGTAGCCCAGCGCGGCCTGGAGCTTGGCGAAGCTCCCCAGCCGGGTGAAGGCCACCTGGTAGAGCCCTGTCAGCTGGTAGGACTGCATGAACTCGTAGTAGACCTGCACCGCCGGGTCCTCGGACCAGACAGGGACCACCCGGACGACGTAGCCGGTGATCGTGGGGGAGTCGTAGCTCTTGAGGACGCTGGTGCGCTTGTTGCCCTCCTGGACGTAGAAGCGCCCCAGGTACTCAAAGCACCGGACGGGGTCCCGGATGCCCTCCTCCCCCAGGTGGGCGGCGCACAGGTCGATCCACTTGCTGGCGAACTCCGTATCCACCCCCAGAAGGGGCATGAAGTTGGCCGCGAAGGCGGAGCGCCGCCCGGCGGTCTTGGTGCCCACGATCTGCTCGGTGGGGATCTCCACCAGCCCCATGTCCACCCGTCCCGCCACCGCCGTGTCGTCCTGCAGGATCTCATCCAGCACCGGCGGATAGGGGTAGCGGCCCTGAAGGACGTCCGCCCGGTAGGCCCGCTGGCCCTGCTTGAGGGCTTTCCCGTATTGTTCAACAGCTTCCTGTCTGCTCATAGAACCTCCTTGGGTGCGCAATTTGATATTCAGAGATGCCGCATCGCTGGCGGATCAATACGCCACGCCCCAGATGATATCCGTGGTGCATTCCCTGCCGCAGACGGGACACTTCCCGGCGGCGCCGGACTGCTCCAGGGGCAGGCAGCGGCTGGTGACGCCCGCTTTCTCCTTCATGGCCAGCTCGCACTCCAGGGAGCCGCACCACTTGGTGTGGACGAAGCCGCCGTGGTCCTTCTCCACCAGCTCCTTGACTTGCTCCCAGGTCTCGGCGGTGAAGGTGTTGTCCTCCAGGTTCTTCTTGGCCATGGCGAACATGTTGTCGTGGATGCTGTCCAGGAGCTTCGCCACCGTGCGCTCCAGTTCCGCGAGGGGCACGAAGGTCTTCTCCCCGGTGTCCCGGCGGGCGATACAGCACTGGCCCTTCTCCATGTCCTTGGGCCCGATCTCCACCCGCAGGGGCACGCCCCGCATCTCGTACTCGGCGAACTTCCAGCCCGGGGCCTTGTCGCTGTCGTCCAGCTTCACCCGCACGCCCGCGGCCTCCAGCCGGGCCTTGAGGTCCTGGGCGGCCTCGATGACGCCCTCCTTGTGCTGGGCGATGGGCAGCACCACCGCCTGGATGGGGGCCACCCGGGGGGGCAGGACCAGGCCGTTGTCGTCGCCGTGGGTCATGATGATGCCGCCGATGAGCCGGGTGGAGACGCCCCAGCTGGTCTGATGGGGGTGGTGGGGCTGGTTGTCCGCGCCGGTGAAGGTGATGTCAAAGGCCTTGGCGAAGCCGTCGCCGAAGTAGTGGCTGGTGCCGGCCTGCAGGGCCTTGTGGTCGTGCATCATGCACTCGACGCAGTAGGTGTCCTCCGCGCCGGCGAACTTCTCCTTGTCCGTCTTCCGGCCCCGGGTGACGGGCATGGCGAGAAAGTTCTCGCAGAAATCGGCGTAGATGTTCAAAATGCCCACCGTCTCCGCCACGGCCTCCTCGGCGGTGGCGTGCATGGTGTGGCCCTCCTGCCAGAGGAACTCCCGGTGGCGGAGGAAGGGGCGGCTGGTCTTCTCCCAGCGCAGGACGGAGCACCACTGGTTGTAGAGCTTCGGCAGGTCCCGGTGGGAGTGGATGATGTTCTTGTAGTGCTCACAGAAGAGGGTCTCGCTGGTGGGGCGGATGCACAGGCGCTCCTCCAGCTTCTCCGCGCCGCCGTAGGTGACCCAGGCGCACTCCGGGGCGAAGCCCTCCACGTGGTCCTTCTCCTTCTGGAGCAGGCCCTCGGGGATGAGCATGGGCATAGCCACGTTCTCATGGCCGGTGAGCTTGAACTGCCGGTCCAGCTCCTTCTGCATGTTCTCCCAGATGGCGTAGCCATAGGGGCGGTAGATGAACATGCCCTTGACGCTGGTGTAGTCGATGAGCTCCGCCTTTTTGCACACATCGGTGAACCACTGGGCGAAGTCCACGTCCCGGGCGGTGATGGCGTCCACCTGTCTTTGATCCTTTGCCATAGCTTTGTCTCCTCATCTATAGAATGATTTTTCCTCAAATTTTTATGTCCCAAAGGGGATATAAGCCTGTTTGGGTCCTATTGTATCCAGTTGCAAGGGAGTTGTCAAGGAGAGATTCGCCGGGCTGGGGCGGCCAATTTTGTCTAAATTGCAATGCCTGACGGGCGATAGAGACCTGTAGGGGCGCACACTGTGCGCCCCTACAGGTGTGTTGGCCAATAACGCGGAGGGCCGCGGCTCGCCCCTGTGACCAAAAACTCCGGCCCTGCGGTCAAAAAATCCCCTTGACAAATCGGCGGCGGCGGTATATAGTTCAAAACATGAACTAATTGGAGGGACAAACCATGCTCAACGACGAACTGCTCTCCGTTTGGCTCCAGCTGACCAACGTCATCGACAACGAGCGCCTGGTGGAGGGGATGCCCTTCAACGAGGCGCTGGTGTGCGGCCTGCTCTCCGGCGGATGCCGGACGGCCAGTGAGCTGTGCGCCGAGACCCGCATCCTCAAATCCCAGATGAACGCCATCCTCCGCTCCCTGGAGGGCAAGGGCGTCATCGCCCGGGAGCGCTCCCAGACGGACCGGCGCTGCATCGAACTGCGCCTCCTGCCGGAGGGCTGTTCCCGCTACGCCGACGGCCACCGCCGGGCTCTGGAGCTGGTGGACCGGCTCATCGGCGCCATGGGCGAGGAGAAGGTCCGCACCCTGATCCCCCTGCTCCACCAGGTGGTGGACGCGTTTGATTTGATCCAACAGGAGGTATGACCCTATGGGCATCCGTATCATCACCGATTCTTCCGCCGATTTCGACCGGGCGACCGCGAAGCGCCGCCAGGTGGAGATCATCTCCATGGCCGTCCAGTTCGGCAATGCGTCCTTCCTGGACGGCAAGACCATCACCAACGACGTCTTCTACACCCTCCTCAAGGAGGGCAGGGAGAACCCCACCACATCCCAGCCCACCCCTGCCGAGTTCCTGCGGGTCTTTGAGGAGGCCAAGGCCGCCGGGGACCAGGTGGTGGCAGTGCTGATCTCCAGCGTCCTCAGCGGCACGGTCCAGAGCGCCCAGATCGCCAAGGGCATGTGCGAGTACGAGGACATCTACATCGTCGACAGCCTCTCCGCCACCGCCGGCATCCAGATCCTGGTCAATCTGGCCTGCAAGCTCCGGGACAGCGGCCTCCCAGCACCGGGCATCGCCCAGGAGCTGGAGCGGCTCAAGGGCCGCATCCGCATCTTCGCCGTGCTGGACACCCTGGAGTACCTGCGCCGGAGCGGACGGCTCAGCGGCTTCCAGGCGGGCCTGGGGGCCATGACAAAGCTCAAGCCCGTCATCACCGTCCGGGACGGGGCGGTGTCCATCGCCGCCAAGGCCTTCGGCACCTCCGCCGCGGTGAAACAGCTCCAGAAGTTCCTGCTCCAGTACCCGGTGGACGACGCCTATCCCTCCTACTTCCTCTACACCGACGAC
The DNA here is from genome assembly GCA_910587785.1 of uncultured Oscillospiraceae bacterium. GTDB lineage: Bacteria > Bacillota > Clostridia > Oscillospirales > Oscillospiraceae > Pelethomonas. Next base: position 11,717 of record CAJUOA010000033.1, read on the forward strand.
AAGGAGCGGGAGGAGCTGCTCCTCCCCGCCCTGCGGGAGCAGGGGAAACTGCCCCTCCGGCTCCACTACAGCTCCGTGGGGCCCACCATCGGGACCCATATCGGGCCCGGGGCCCTGGGGATGGCGTATATCGAGCGGGAGTGAAGAAGCCTTTAAAGGATCAGGGCAGAGTGCCGGAAGACCGGTGCTCTGCCCTGATCTTATGGTTTTACAGCGAGAACTCCCGCACCCCGGCGAAGTCCTTCCCTGCGGCGGCGATGGCCGCGCCCAGGGCTCCGGCGTAGCGGGCGAAGGGGTGGGAGGCCACAGGCCGTCCCAGCTCCCCGGAGAGGGTGGCGATGAAATACCGGCTGTCGCAGAGCCCTCCGGTGAGGGCCACATCGCCGGTGATGCCGTGGCGCTCGCAGAGCCGGGCCACCCGGCCCGCCACGGAGTGGACGATGCCCGCGGCGATGTCCTCCCGGCGCTCCCCCGCGCCAATGTGGCTGATGACTTCGCTCTCGGCGAAGACGGTGCACATGGCGCTGATGGCCAGGGGCGCCCCCTGCTCCGCCAGGGCGTAGAACTCCGCCAGGGACACCCCCAGGCGGGAGGCCATGACCTCGATGAACTTCCCGGTGCCCGCGGCGCACTTGTCGTTCATGAGAAAGTCCTTCACCTGAGCGCCCGCAACGGTGATGACCTTGGTGTCCTGCCCGCCCACGTCGATGATGGTGCAGTCCCGCCCAAAGAGGGCCCAGCCCCCCTTGCCGTGGCAGGTGATCTCCGTGACCACCCGGTCCGCCCAGTCCACGCAGACGCGGCCATAGCCGGTGGCAGTACAGCGGTGATCGCCGGTGAGATACCCCTTCTCCTCCAGGGTCCGGCGGATGGTCCCGGCGGTCTCCTTGCCGCTCCAGCCGGTGGGGAGGGTGAAAGCCTCCGCCACCGCGTCACCGGAGAGGACCACGGTCTTGGCGGCGGTGGAGCCGATGTCGATGCCGATGTAATACCCGCTCATTTGTTGATGGTCTCCAGGAAGGCCCCCAGGCGGGTGTTGATCTGGCCCCGGTCGTTCTGGGAGTAGTCGGTCTCGATGTTCAGGTAGGGAAGACCCTTCTCCTGGACCAGGCGGCGGACCTTGGTGGCCTCGATGGCGTAGGTGTGGCAGGCTTGCAGGATAATTTCAAGCACGCCGTCCACATGGTAGTCGTCGATCATGCCGGAGATGTAGTCCAGGCGGGCGTCGTTGGGGCTCATGACGGAGCAGTTGATGTTGAGGTACTTCTTCGCCAGGGCCCGGGTGACGGGGAGGGTGGTGTCCACCTTCTCGATCTTCTCCCGGGTGCCGCTGCAGCAGTCGAAGGCCACCACGTCGGCCCCCAGCTCCTCCACAGCCTTGATGATCTTCTCTCGGACGCCGGCGTTGGGACAGCCGGTGACGAGGATGCGGGGGCGGTCAGAGGGTTTGCCCTTCTTGTTGGCCTCCCAGTCTTTGAGGACCTCCCCGGTCCGCTTTTCGATGATGGCACAGCGGGCCGCCATGTCGGGATTGAAGCCCAGGGCATCCTGCCGGGTGCCCATTTCGTAGCCGGAGAGGGGGGCAGGGTCCAGCTTGCCCAGCTCCAGGAAGCGGAGCATCACGTCCCGCTCGTGGTTTTTCAGCTCGATGGCCTTCTTCACGTCCTCCTCGGTGATGGTGATGCCGTAGAAGTCCTCCAGCTTCTTCCAGAAGCGGATGATCTCCTTCTCCCAGGCGTCCAGGGCGTTCTCGTCCCGGGCGGAGGGCAGCTGGAGGACATAGGTCTCCTTGATGTCGTTCATGAGCTCGAACATCTTCTTCTTGCCGTCGCAGGTGGTCTCGCCCACCACCAGGTCGGAGAAGTAGAAATAGGGGCAGGTGTCCGTGAGGGCGAAGCCGTAGCTGGCCTTGATGAGGGGGCAGAGGTTCCGGGGCAGGTCGGCCTCGGCGGCGCGGATGGGCTCCTCACTGCTGGCGCAGAGGCCCACGCTCACCGCCCCGGCGGCCAGGATCAGCTCCTGGGGGACGAAGGAGCAGAAGACGCCAATGACCCGGGCGCCGTTGTCCTTGAGCTCCTTCATGCGCATGAAGCCCGCCTTGCGGGCCTCGGCGTAGGTCTCGAAATCAGCGGGTAGATTCAGCGTAGCCATATAGTTCTTCTCTTTTCCATCAAATTTGAGCCAGCCTGGACGGCTGGCTCCGTTGAAATTTAGTGTATCATGGAGGAGTGGGCGGTGTCAAAGTGGGATGCCTGATAGATGCCCCGCCGTTCATTTGCCCGGTCTATGGAACTCCTCTCAGAAAAGACGGACACCCCGCCGGATGTCCGTCTCTTGCTTCAGGCCGCGTCTCCGGGCCGTAAGATCACCTCCGCCAGGGCGTTCCCCAGGAGCCGGGCGGAGAGCAGGGCCTCGTCCAGGCTGTTGCCCGCGGCCCCCACCTCCACCAGAAGAGTGCCGGTGGTGAGATGCTGGTTGTAGCGGGAGTTGCGCACGGTGATGGGCCGCATGAGGGTGGGGTAGTCCTCCGCCAGACACTGGGTAATCGCGGCGGCAAGCTTCAGGTTCTCCTGCCAGAGGGGGTGCTCCAGTCCGCCGCCGTCGGTGCCCACCACAAAGGAGAGCTGGGCGGCGTTCTGCCCCGCCACGTCGCTGACCACCTTGTACATGCCGCCGTTCCCGTCGGAGATGGCGTCCCGGTGGACGTCCAGGATGAACTGGATGGAGGGGTACTGCTCCAGGTACGCCTTGGCGGCGGTCAGGGAGCGGTCATAGGCCCCGCTGTACTCCGGGTAGTCGTGGAGGGTGGTGTCGTGGACCACGGTGAGGCCCGCCGCCTCCAGCACCCCGGCCAGCTCGTCCCCCACCCGCACCACGTTGCAGGTGCAGTCGGTGGTGCGGCACTCGCTGGTGGGCTCGTACTCCAGGCCGGGAGGCATGGTGTAGGCCTCGCTGCCGTGGGTGTGGAGGATGAGGACCTGGGGGCCCTCGTCCTTGCTGAGGGCGGCGGAGAAGGTCCCGTCAAAGATGTCCGCGCCGAAGGTCCGGTCGGAGCGGTTGTTGATGTACACGTTCCCGGCGACGGTGTAGCCCGCCTCGGAGCTGGGCACCAGGGTCCGGGCGGGGACGCTGTTGTCGGCAAAGGGGGCCGTGGGGTCCGCGGGCGGGGCGGGGGGCTCCTCCGGGAGGGCGGGGTCCTCCGGCGTCTCCGGCTCGGGGAGGGGTTCCGTCTGGTCAGGGCCGTCGTCCGTCTCCGCCTGACGGCGCAGGGCCAGGACCTGCTCCCGTCCGGCCAGGAGCAGGGGGCTCTGGGAAATGGCCAGGGCCGTCTGGGCGGGGAGGGGGTCCTCCCAGCGGCCCAATTGGCTCTCCAGCAGGGCCAGGGCAAAGCCCCCCTCCCGGCCCAGGGCGGTCATGGCCTCCCGTGCCGTGGGACTGGAGGCCGTGACCGCCACCAGCCACAGCACCACTCCGCTCACCACCAGCGCCGCCGCGCCCCGCTGGAGCTTCCTCACTGTCTGCCGTCTCATCTGTGCATCTCCCTTTCTCCGAATTGCTTGTCCCAGTCTATTCGGCGGGGCGGCGGGATATGCAAAAAGAAAGACCCTGTTCTCTTTCGTGTTGAGAAACGCTTGCAATAATTTCACATCGTGAAAATGACGGAATGGGCAGTGAGCCTGGGATGGCTCACTGCCCGATGAACTGGAATTTTAGGAATTTACCCATACATCTATTTCGTCCTCCGTTGGGACTTCAAAGATAGACTCAAATTTATCAGCAAGTCCTTCATCAACATAATACGCATCAGATTCGTGATTTAAAACATCCTGATTTCTTTTTTGAATTCTTCTGTTCCACTCAACCGAATCAACATCCAAATAATAGAATTCATAATCAATATGTCTTGATGTGTAATACTCTTTCGCATATTCACGTTCTTTCCTGGTCCAGAACCCCCAGTCTAAAACCACGTTAATTCCTGATTCTGCAATCTCAACAGATTTTGCATATTGGTATGCCTTTATTCTTTCAACATAGTAATCATGTTTTTCTCCGGCATCCTGTCCAAACACCGACAACATTATTTCATCAATTGAAAGAATCACTGCTTTGTGTGTTGATCTGATTTTATTGGCATAAGTACTTTTTCCGCTACAAAGCTTGCCACACATAATAAAAACCTTAGACATTAGTCCCTCCATAAATATCGATTTGTCGAGCCAATTATATCACGCGCTTTTTTCCATTTCAAGCGGCTGTCAGTGAAATCGCCAATGGCCAGAGCCGCCAATACGAAAGAGAAAAGGAACAAAAGAAAAAGAGGCGGTGCTGTCACTCCGACAGCACCGCCTCCACCACATCGGCAATGGCCCCGTCCAGGCAGTGGCAGACCACCTGGACGCCGGAGGAGCGCACCTCCTCGATGGCGTTGGCCGGAGCGAAGCCCCGGTCCGCCGCCAGGAGCATGGGCAGGTCGTTGGCGTGGTCCCCCACGCAGAAGAGCTTTTCACACCCGCACAGCTCCTTCAATTTCAGCGCCATGGTGCCCTTGTCGGCCCCCCGGGCGGTGAGCTCCAGCAGAAGGTCGCTGGAGAAGATCGTCTCATAGTCCCCCGACCAGCTCTGGGCCCGGATGAAGTCCCGCAGGGCCGTGAGGTCCGCCTTCTCCCCCACGAAAAGGGCCTTGGCAAAGGGGGGCGGGGCCGTCTCCGCCGTCACGGCCTCGATGACCTCGTACCCCAGGCCCGTGAGCTTGGCGTGCTGGTCGTTCCAGGCCCTGGGGCGCATGACCTGGACCTGGTCGTCCTCGTGGTAGAGCTCCAGGCTCACCGTCGGGAAGGCGTCCATCAGGGCCGCGATGTGCCAGAGCGCCCTGTCGGGCAGGAAGTTCTTCACCAGATAGCGCTCCTGGGCGAAGTCGTAGATAGCCCCGCCGTTGTCCACGACGGCGGGGGCGTTCATGGGCACGCCCGCTGCCTGGCGGCGGAAGGCCGCTAGGGCCCGCCCCGTGGCAACCGCGAAGCGGCCCCCCTCGGCCATCCAGTAGCGGACGGCCTCCAGGTTCCGGGGGTTCACCGGAGCCGCCTCACCGCTGCCGCTGAGGGCCTTTTCGGTGTAACAAAAGGTGTTGTCATAGTCGCTGAGCAGGAGCATCCCGGAACATTTTCCCATTTTTCTCTCTCCAATTCTAATTTCCTGCGGCTCTTTCCGCTATTTCACCACAAAGCAGTCGTATTTGCTCCCGGCGCGGATGAGCTCCTCCATCTTGTCCCGCTCCTCCACGGGGGCGTCCATGCCGCTCAGAAGAATGCGCACGTTCACAGGACGGCCCAGGTACTCGCCGGACGCGGCCTGAATGGTCTGGGAGACCTCCCGGCTGTTGAGGTTCTCCAGGGTGAAGTCATCCCCGCAGCGGAGGATGAGGGTATCCCCCTCCAGGGTGCCGGAGACATCGTCCAGGAGGTACCAGAACCGGGGGCCCAGGCGGTTTTTCACCTGCTCGGACAGCTCCCCCCAGATGCCTCTGTCCACGGGAGCAGGCGCGGCGGCGGGCGTTTTGGCCTGGGGTTTGGGCCTTTGCGGCGCTGGCCGCACAGGGGGCTCAGGCTCGGGAGGCTCCGGAGGCGCCATCTCGGACCGCTCCGGGGGTGCCTCCTCCGGGAGGGGGGGGCGGTCGTCCCAGGGCGGCGGATCGTCGTAGGCGGGAGGCGGCGGCGGAGCGGGTCTGCTCTGCCGCGCCTTCTGGGGCGGGGCGGACTGCCGCACGGGCTCCTTGGGTCGGGGCGCGGGGGCCTCCCCCTCCTCCAGACGGGCGAGACGGGCGTTCAGCGCCGCCGTGTCCCCGCAGAGGCTCTCGTCGCACAGACGCATCAGGCACAGCTCCGCGTCCGTGCGGCGGTTGACGCTCATGGGCAGGCCCGCCGCCGTGGACTGGAGCTGGGAGGCCATGAAGATCAGCCGGGTGGGGCTCACCCCTTGGCTCAGGCGGTCCATGAGGGCGGTGTCGTACCCGCCGGAGAGCAGGGCCGCGCCCCCCTGGGGGGCGGTCATGCGGATGAGGAGGTCCCGGGTCAATCCGGCAAGCTCCCCCAGCAGGGCCCCCACGTCCTTGCCCCCGGTGTAGAGGCGGTGGAGCAGGAGCAATGCCCCCTCCACATCCCGCCGGAGGACGTGATCCATGAGCTCCGCTGTCTGGAGGGCTCCGGCGAGCCCCAGCACCTCCAGTACCCGGTCCCCATCGACAGTCCCCCCCGCGCCGGAACACTGGTCCAGCAGGCTCAGGGCGTCCCGGAGGGCCCCGTCGGCAAGGCGGGACAGGAGGCCCGCCGCCTCCTCCGTCAGGTCCATGCCCTCCTGCTCCGCCACGAAGCGGAGACGGCCCTCGATATCCTGGGGCCGGATGCGCTTGAAGGCGAAGCGCTGGCACCGGGAGAGGATGGTGGCCGGAACCTTGTGGAGCTCGGTGGTGGCCAAGATGAAAATGAGGTGGGCCGGGGGCTCCTCCAGGATCTTCAGCAGGGCGTTGAAAGCGGGGGTGGAGAGCATGTGGACCTCGTCGACGATATACACCCGGTAGCGGACGCTGGCGGGGGAGTATATGGCCTCGTCCCGGAGGGCGCGGACGTGGTCCACGCCGTTGTTGGAGGCGGCGTCCAGCTCCATCACGTCCAGGAGGCTGCCGTTATCGATGCCCTGGCAGGCGGGGCACACCCCGCAGGGGTCCCCGTCCTGGGGCTCCTGGCAGTTGACGGCCTTGGCGAGGATCTTGGCACAGGTGGTCTTTCCGGTGCCCCGGGTGCCGGTGAAGAGGTAGGCGTGGCTCAGCCGGTCCTGGGCCACCTGGCGGCGGAGGGTGGCGGTGATGTGCTCCTGACCCACCACGTCGGCGAAGACCTTGGGCCGCCACTTGCGGTAGAGCGCCTGATACATGTTCATTCCCCCTGAAGAAGGCAGTTTTAGGTACAAAAAGACACCTTGAAATACTCTCCGCAAGCATCCGCTCCGAACCGGCGCCCTCGCGGCACATATCGTCCCGCTTAATGCTGCTCGGTTCCCCGCCTGACATGGTTCACAGGCTTCCATTGCGCGAGACCGGAACCTCAACACGAATGCCTGCGGAGGGTATTTCAAAGTGTAGGCATATTATACACCATCGGTTTTCAAATTGCAAGAGGAAATTTTGGGGTTTGGCGGAAAATTACTCAATAGCCGCCCGCCCGGGTCCGCGCCGGGGATTGACAACCCCCCTCCCTCCTACTATAATAGACGGGAAAACCGCCGTTTCAACGGCTGACAGAAAGGAAACGCCACAATGACCGACCTGCACGTATCCGAGGCCGTCCGCTACGTAGGGGCGGACGACACCACACTGGACCTCTTTGAGGGACAGTACCCCATCCCCAACGGGGTCTCCTACAACTCCTACGTCATTCTCGACGGCAAGATCGCCATCATGGACACCGTGGACCGCCGGGCCACGGAAGCGTGGCTGAAAAACCTGGAGGAGGTCTTAGGGGGCCGGAAGCCGGACTACCTCGTCATCCAGCACCTGGAGCCCGACCACGCCGGGAACATCGGCCTCGCGGCGGAGAAGTACCCGGACATGATCCTGGTGGGCAACGCCAAGACCTTCCAGATGCTCCCCAAGTTCTTCCCCGGCGACTACTCCGCCCGCTCCCTCACCGTCAAGGAGGGGGACACCCTGAGCCTGGGTTCCCACACCCTGACCTTCGTCATGGCCCCCATGGTCCACTGGCCGGAGGTCATGGTCAGTTATGAGTCCAGCGAGAAAATCCTCTTCTCCGCCGACGGCTTCGGCAAATTCGGGGCCCTCTCCGTCCGGGAGGACTGGCTCTGCGAGGCGCGGCGCTATTACATGAACATCGTCGGCAAGTACGGCGCACAGGTCCAGGCCCTGCTGAAGAAGGCCGCCTCCCTGGATATCCAGACCATCTGCCCCCTCCACGGGCCGGTGCTGAAGGAGGACCTGGGGTTCTACCTGGGCAAGTACGACCTCTGGAGCCGCTACGAGCCGGAGGACGAGGGCGTCCTGGTGGCCTACGCGTCCATCCACGGCAACACCGCCAAGGCCGCCGCCGCCATGCAGGCTATCCTCGAGGGCAGGGGCTGTCCCAAGGTGGTTGCAGTTGACCTCTGCCGCGTCGACCAGGCCAAGGCCGTGGAGGACGCCTTCCGCTACGGCAAGATGGTGGTCATGAGCCCCACCTACGACGGCGGTCTCTTCCCGCCCATGGACCACTTTATGGCCCACCTCCGGGACAAGACCTACCGGAACCGCACCGTGGCCGTCATCGAAAACGGCTCCTGGGCCCCCGCCGCCGCCAAGATCATGCGCTCCTATCTGGAGAATATGAAGAATGTCACCATCTGCCCCACCGTCCACACCATCCAGGGCGCCCTCAAGGACGCCGACCGCGCCGCTATGGAGCAGATCGCCTCCGAGCTCCTGGCGTGAAATCTTCCTTTTTCTTTTGTGTACAAAAGAAAAAGGAAGCGAAAAAGAAAAAACTTTTGCGCGAAACTTCGTTTCGCTTCTGGGGCCTATTGGTCCCCTCTGCGGCGGAGAAGGTCCACCAGGTGGGCCACCGTCTTCAGCTCCTCCTCGGTCAGGCCGTCGGTGTGGATCACCGCGCTCTCCGACCGGGAGGGGAAGACCAGGGCGTCCACCGACAGATCCAGCAGCGCCATCATCTCAAATAACAGCGGTACCGAGGGCTTCCGGCGGGAGCCCTCGATATTTTTCAGGTGGATGGGCGTGATGTCCAGCTGCTCCGCCAGAGCCTCCTGGCTCAATCCCTTTTTCATCCGGGCGGCACGGATGGCCCGCCCCAGCTCCCGTATCTCCAGGCTCATGTTCTCTCAGCTCCCTTTGCAGTTATCTTACAGACAACGATTGCTCTTGCAAATTGCCTGAAAGAATACTATACTGGTGCTTATAAGATAACCAAAGGAGAGAAACACTATGCACCTGCTGATTTTTGCCCTGTCCGCCCTGGTTTTGGCCGCTCTGACCGGCTTTCTCAGCTGGAAAGACGCCCCGAAACAGCCCCTTCCTCCCGACCCCGGCCCCCTCTCTCCGGCGGACCCCGGTACCCTGTCTGCCCTCGCGGAGACTGTGGAGGCCCTTCTCGCCGTCATGGACCACCCCCAGTTAGGCGGGCCCGGATTCCTCGCCGTCCAGCTCCCCCGCTATGGCGGGGGGCGCCCATGCCTCACAGTCACCGCACAGTTCCCCAACATCCGGGAGGCCCTCTACCGGCGCACCGCCCAAAATGACCTGGACCCCGCCGCACTCACCGCCGCAGGCGTCCCCCAGGTCCTCTTTGAACACCAGCCCGTCTTTTCCGCCGGTACCGGCGGTATGGTCCTCCTCACCGCCTGCGCCTGCCCGTTTCCAGATGAGCCCCAGGACCTTCAGCAGCGTACCCGGCTCCTCCACTTCCTTGCCCAGGACCTCCAGGAGCACTTTCCCCAGCTCACGGTCCGGCCCCTGGGCGGGGAGCTCCTGCTGAGCAGGGAGCGGTGAGACGTCCTGCTCCTCCCAGAAGATGAAAGTCTGCTCCGTCTCCAGCTGGGCCTTCTTCAGGACCGCCTCCGCGTCGATATACTGAGCCTTTGCCATCAGCTCCAGCGCCTCTGTCACGGCATTGAAAAGAGTGGTGTACATCTTGCGATACATTCTGACAATCATATTGGTATCCTCCTTATATTTTTCGTTGCTGTAGTCGAAATATAATTTTATAGTCGTGTAATCTGAATGTCAAGACGTATATACGTTTTCCTATCGGTTTAAAAAGATGGAAGCTCCTATAAGATAAAGGTAGAAATATCTTGGAGGCTTATATGGAGCTGGATTACACGGTAATTGGCAAAAATATCGCCCGACGAAGGAAAAAGCTGGGATTGAAACAAGCGGAAGTGGAAGAGATGGCGGATATTGGGCAGAAATATCTTACCAACATCGAGCGCGCCGTGTCCATCCCCTCCATAGAGGTCGTCATGCGTCTTGCTGCCGCCCTGGACACCACGCCGGATGAATTCCTGGTGGGCGCGGCCCGGCACGAGAACGAGGAGTGGAGGAGCGTGGCGGAGCTCCTGCGCAAGATGGACGGGAAACAGCTGGATTTAGCCCGGAGTTTCCTGACATGGCTGACGGGACAGACCCTGTGAGAACAAAAAAACGTCCGGCGGGCGCTTTTGCACCGCGCCCCGTCAAGAGGACAGAGAAAAAATATAGAGATTTTTAAGGAATGGGTGACAGCGGAAGCTGCTGCCCATTCTTTATGCGGCTGTGGCCAAACAGTGCTTTTCCATGGGCGTCAGGACGCCAAGATTGCGCTGGACTCGGCGGGTGTTGTAGTAATGAATATAGCTGTGGATCATCAGAACAAGCTGGTTTTTGCCGGTAAATCTCTTCACATAAGCCACGATCCGTCTGTCATACAAGTCCAGAATGGCGCTGAGGTAGACCTTGTGGACTGTAATGCCCTCATACCACTTGAACTCAGTCACATCGCTCAGCCACTTCTCGTTGGGCTTGTCTGCATGAAATTGCCGGTTCAGGATATTCTCCGTAGTAAACTGGGGATTCTTAGCAGATCTGGTACAGCCATGGTTGCTGTACTTGATGGTAGATTTGATGTTCCTCTAGCTTTTGATACATCTCATCTTTTCTTCTACGCTTACCTTTAATCTCCTGGACATAGCTACTCCCCCTATGTGAGACAGGTTTTCTTCTTTCTCTGTCTCTCATAAGGGGAGCATATCAGGTGGTCTTCCGGCTCCAGTCCCACGCAAAGGAACAGGCCAAATGGAATGAAATTCGCGGCTTGAAGCGGTCCATGGCCGAGCTGGCGGCGCGGGGCGTGACAGTTTCTCTGGCAGAGCTGCATGACATATGGAATGGTCTATGGACCGGCTTATCCGCCGCTTCTTCCCGAAGGGGGACAAACTTTGGCGAGGTGACAAGGGAGAAGGTGGAAGAGGCGGAACTGAGGGTGAACGACTGCCCAAGGAGATCGCCTGGAATGAGTACAAATGCTCTAACCGGGCGAGAAGATCCCGCCCGGTTAGATTGTTGTGCCTGTTTTGTTGTGATACAGCCAAAATGTCACGGACTGTTCGGTTGGTTTGCAGATGATCCTGTTTTACTGTAGATTTTTTTCGACGTTTGGTTCTTCCGGCGAAATCACTTCTTGAGGGTGTCCACCCACTCGCCGTACTTCTTGATGTTGGCGTCCCGCTCCGCGGCGTCCGCGCCCTTGGTGAGGATGTAGACCTTGATCTTGGGCTCGGTGCCGGAGGGGCGCACGATGATGGAGGTGCCGTCGGCCAGCTCGAAGCGGAGCACGTTGGAGCCGGTCAGCTCCATGGTGCTCTTCGCGCCGGTGGCGCAGTCGGTGACGCTGCCGTCGGAGTAGTCCTTGAACTGGACCACCTTCACGCCGCTGATCTCCGCCGGAGGGGTCTCCCGCAGGGTCTTCATGAGCTTTGCCATGTCCGCCAGGCCGTCCAGGCCGGGCATGACCAGGTTGTGGGTCTTCTCGCCGTAGTACCCGTGCTTGGCATAGAGTGCCTGGAGGGCGTCCAGGACGGTCATGCCCTTGGCGTAGTAGTGGGCGGCCATCTCGGTGAGGAGCAGGGAGGCGGTGACGGCGTCCTTGTCCCGGACGAAGTCGCCCAGCATGTAGCCGTAGCTCTCCTCGTAGGAGAAGACCACGGTGCCCTCGCCGGAGCCCTCCAGGGCGTTCTTCTTCTCGGCGATGAACTTAAAGCCGGTGAAGGTGTCGTAGCACTTGGCCCCGTAGCTCTCGGCCACGGCCTTGGCCATCTCGGTGGTGACGATGGTCTTCAGGGCCACAGGGTTCTTGGGAAGCTTGCCGGTGCGCTCCATGGCCCCCAGCAGGTAGTCCAGGAGGACCACGCCGGTCTGGTTGCCGGTCATGACCTTGTACTCGCCGTCCTTGTCCCGGACCATGATGCCCACCCGGTCGCTGTCCGGGTCGGTGCCCAGGATGAAGTCCACGTCGTTCTGCTTGGCGAGGTCCACGGCCAGGTAGAAGCCCTCGGGGTTCTCAGGGTTGGGGGACTTGACGGTGGGGAAATTGCCGTCGATCTTCATCTGCTCCGGCTCGCAGAGGAGGTGCTTGATCCCGGCCCGCTTAAGGGCCTCGGGCACCAGGGCGTGGCCGCAGCCGTGGAAGGGGGTATAGACCAGCTTGAACCGGTCCGCCACAGCGGGGATGGCCTCGGTGTCGGTGACCATGGCCATGACTTCCTTGAGGAAGGCCTCATCGGTCTCCGCGCCCATGACGGTGATCGTGCCGTTCTTGACGGCCTCGTCATAGGGCATGGTGGTGATGCCGGTGAAGATGTCGATCTTCTCCAGCTCCTTGGCAATGGCGGAGGCGTGCTGGGGCGGGAGCTGGGCCCCGTCCTCCCAGTAGACCTTGTAGCCGTTGTACTCCTTGGGGTTGTGGCTTGCGGTGACGTTGATGCCCGCCTGACAGCCGTAGTGGCGCACGGCGAAGCTCAGCTCCGGGGTGGGGCGCAGGGACTCGAAGATGCGCACCTTGATGCCGTTGGCGGCGCAGACCTCGGCCGCAGCCCGGGCGAAGTCCATGCCGTTGAGCCGGCAGTCCATGCAGATGGCCACGCCCCGCTCCTTGGCCTTCTCGCCCTCGGCGCAGATGACGTTGGCGAACGCCTGGGTGGTGTGCCGGATGACGTAGATGTTCATATGGTGCAGGCCCATGGCCATGGTGCCCCGCAGGCCTGCGGTGCCGAACTCCAGGGGGCCGTAGAACCGGCTCTCAATCTCCTTGGGGTCGTCCTTGATGGCCTCCAGCTCAGCGCGCTCCGCCTCCGTCAGCACGCTGCTGTTCAGCCACTTCTCATATTCCTTACGGTAGTCCATTGGTATCGTCCTCCTAGTATTGTAAATGGGGGTTCGTCTTTGTCTATTGTAACAATTTTTCCAGCAGAACGCAAGGGGAAATGGGAAAAACTGTGCAGAATTGTGGGAGCGCCTGACACGGGGGCTTCGCGCCCCCGGACCCCCGGCTACTTTTTCCGCGTGGAAAAAGTAGCCAAAAAGACGCTCAAGAAACGTAGTTTCTTGAGGATCTTCCTTGATTACGGGGGGTATTGATTTGCGCTACGACCTGTTTGTCTGGTTTTTCTCAATTCCTGCCCTGGGCCGATGCCGCTCAAATCGCTGGAACCACTCCCTGGCCCTACGGTGCCTATCGTTGGGTTCGCCTCCGAGAAGCGCGATTCTTTGGAGAGACTGCCGGGCCACCGGCACAGTGCGGGCGATACTGCCCATCCATTTGTGGGGTGCGGCAGCCCGATGCACCGCCCTATCGTAAACCTCTCATAAATTGGCTGCCAGTAGATTCCCGTGCTTTCCATGGCGATATGGTGGCATCCCGCCTCCAGCCCCCAATCCCGCAGTTTCTTCATTTCCGGAACCAGTGTGCTGAAAGAACGAATCTCAATTTCCGGGCAGGTGCCGAGTTCTCCCTTTGCAAGGCAGGCAACGATGATGTCTCGACGGACATCCAATCCCATGGCACAAGTTAAGATATCTTGCATAGCGCTCCCTCCTGTAGATGACGCAGGCTGGGAATTGCCCGGGTGGGTATCCGAACTTTGCTACCCCAGCTGTGATGGCCTTTCATGAGGCGTTGAATACTGAATAGCAGCCGTCAGAGAGATACCTGCCGCAAAGGATAGTGTGCCACGATACGAGCGCGCCCTTTGTTCAATCAGCGCACAGCGCCGGCAGAGAAAACCCGGCCAGAGTGGGGCGGGGAACCGTATGGCGGTTTGCGTTACATATCCCGATTATTCGGGGTGTGAATTTTCAAAGGAGGAAACGCCTATGTATCATACTCAGGAAAAAACGCCGGGGGAGGTGCCGCCTATTCTTTTTCGGCTGGTGGCCTTTATGGAGGAGCGGCGGGAGTGGTCGGGGATGGCCACCGAATTGCTGACGCAGATGGGGGAAACGGACACCGCGCCCAACGTCATCACAAAGCTGCTGAACGAGTACCACGCCACCGTCCTGCGCCAGAACAACGTCCGCTATGTGTACCGCCGCACCAGGGCGGGGCGGCGCATCGTCCTTTCGAGGGGTGACGGCGTTGACAGCGGTGACGGCTTATCCGGGATGCCGTCAGCGAGGGAAACAGCCGTCAACCCCGTCCTGTGACCCGGAGGGTCACGCGGGACGCAGCCCCGCAAAAAGGGAGTCCAGAGGGAACGTCTGGCACACGGCCTTGCTTGCAAGGTGTAGTGTGTTACACCCCTGCACCATGCGTTTCCGGGGTGTTCTCCCGCCAGGGTGACAGCGGCGGGGGGCATCCCCAAATAACCGTCACCGCCGTCACCGCTGTCAACCTGACGGGCGGAAGCCCCCCGGTCTGCCCACACATTTCGATTGGAGGGATGACCATGCCCTATGCGATATTGCGCTTCCAGAAGCGCAAGGCCGGTTCCGTCGCGGCCTGTGAACGCCACAACGAGCGGAAGAAAGAAGCGTACAAAAGCAACCCGGATATTGACATGGAGCGTTCCAGGGAGAATTATCATCTTGTCCCCCCACCCCGGTACACCTACAAAAAGGAAATCAACCGCAAGACAGGGGCGGCGGGGTGCCGGGTACGCCGGGACAGCGTGATGCTGGTGGAAACGCTCATCACCGCGTCCCCGGAGTTTATGAACAGTCTACCACCGGCGGAGCAGAGGGCCTTATTTTGCGGCGGCGCTGGACTTTGTCTCCGGGCGTGTCGGAAAACAGAATATCATCTCCGCCGTAGTGCATATGGACGAGACAACGCCCCATACCCTACTCTTTTCCCTGATCCGGGCCATCGGCCTGATCCTGCTGGGCTTCGGCATCCTCCAGCTGGGCCTGTCCCTCAAGAGCCACGACCCCTCCCCGCGCGCCAACGGTATGCTCACCATCGCCGACGGTATCGTGATCACCTTTACCCGTGAGATCCTCACCCTCATCACGGGCGGATGAGGAAAGCCAAGGGCGGGGTTCAATATCCCCGCCCTTGGCCTTTACAAGAGGGAACTGTAATCCCTTCGCCCGTAAATGATACGCCGAATCTGCACTGTATCCCCGGCCACCACGTAGAAAACAAGGTATTTTTCAACAAGCAGGCAGCGGTAGCCTTTTGCGGCCAGAGCTAAATCTCTGGGATGTGGGCAGCGCTCCGGCATATGGGACAGGCTGGCGATCTGCTCCGTTAGAAGGTCATAGTACCGCAGGGCAGCGTCAGGGGA
Organism: uncultured Oscillospiraceae bacterium; assembly: GCA_910587785.1. Classification (GTDB taxonomy): domain Bacteria; phylum Bacillota; class Clostridia; order Oscillospirales; family Oscillospiraceae; genus Pelethomonas. The sequence goes on from CAJUOA010000033.1 coordinate 27,035, forward strand.
AAGTGTGTTCAGATAGTCAACAATGTCCAGCAAGTCCTGCTTTGCCGCAGGGTAGATTTTAACCTTATAGCTTTCCATGCACACGCTCCCGCATCTGACGGGCAACAGTCTGGAAGTCCTCGCCCTCGGCACCGGAGGCGATCTCCTGTTCAGCGACAGCCAGTTTGCCGTACAGGTCAATGATGGCCTGCTGGCGCTCGTATTCCTCAATGCTGACAACAACCATATCGCCAGTGCCGTTGCGAGTGATATAAACCGGCTCACGAGTCTGGCGGCAAAAGTCGGAAATCTCATTAGCATTATTGCGCAAATCTGAAATAGGACGAATACTTGGCATCAACGCCACCTCCTTCTGCCAACAGTATAGCAGAATTCGGTGTAAATATCAACACAAATTCAGAGTGAATCGAGGTGATAGAAATAGGAAGCGGAAACTGGATCGTGGACAACCTCAACTCCGCCCTGGGAACCTGGAATGGGAAGCTGGCGGAGATCTGGCAGCTCCTCAGTACCACCCCGGAGGAGTTCAAGGGCGGCGGAGTCTGGACGGTCATTGAGGGCATCAACGGCGCGCTCCAGGCCATCGGCTGCGCCCTGCTGGTGCTGTTCTTCGTCATGGGCATCGTCAAGACCTGCTCCAGCTTTACGGATGTAAAACTTTTTTAGAGAACATAAACAGGAAACAGGCGCTTGCCTTTGGCCTTTGGGCCAAGGGCAGGCGCTTTTTTATTTCCTCTGGAAATTTTGCGGAGTAGACTTTCAAAACCGGCTATTCGTGAGTAAACAGATGGAACGACATTCCTCTTTTGAAAACTGAATAGCAGCCGTCAGAGAGATACCTGCCGCAGTA
>CAJUOA010000034.1 GCA_910587785.1 uncultured Oscillospiraceae bacterium
GGTCTGGCGGCAGGCCATGACGTCGGAGTGGTCGCCGAAGATGTTCAGCGCGTGGGTGGAGACCGTACGGGCGGAGACGTGGAAGACGGTGGGCAGCTGCTCAGCCGCGATCTTGTACATATTGGGGATCATCAGCAGCAGGCCCTGGCTGGCGGTGTAGGTGCTGGTGAGAGCGCCCGCGCCCAGGGAGCCGTGGACCGCGCCGGCGGCGCCGGCCTCGGACTGCATCTCGACCACCTTCACCTGGGTGCCGAAGATGTTCTTCAGACCGTTGGCGGACCACTGGTCCACCAGGTCGGCCATGGGGCTGGACGGGGTGATGGGGTAGATCGCCGCGACTTCACTGAATGCGTAAGATACGTGAGCCGCGGCATTGTTGCCGTCCATGGACTTGAACTTTCTTGCCATAAGTTTTTTGCTCCTCCTGAATATTTGTTACTGCCGTGTATGAATGCAAAGCAGGGTTCTCATACATTGAATAATATAGCACAAAACCCGCCCCGTGTAAATGTCATGTTTGAACCATTTCGTGAAATTTTTCTTTTTTTAGGAAAGGCACAAATCGGGCCCCCATTTTTTGGCAGTTTTAGCAAGTGGAGCGGAGGCTCCGGCGTGGTATAATGGCGGTGAATGCGCGATAGCGCGGTTTCAACGAAGGAGGCGTGCCAATGGACATCGCTGAACTGAATCAGTTCTATTTCCGTTTGCGCATCAAATGCGCGGAGCTGGCACTCGGGCTCCACCACCGGATCTTTCAGGTGGAGTGGGGCTGGTTCAGCGGCCACTATGAAAAGGACGGGGACGGGGAGTACTCCAGGAACGACTACCCCATCCCGGTCATCAGCGTAAAGGGTTACTGCGACATCGAGGTCAACCCGGACTGCGTCACCGTCACCGCCAAGCGGAAGCGGCGGGACGTCCTGGAGGGGGACTTTGAGAAGTCCTTCGCCAAGCTCACGGCGTACCCCTTCGAGGCCTTCGGCGTGGAAGGGTACCTGGACGGCTTCTATCAGCCCGGGATGACCCTGGAGCAGTTCCGGGAGAACGTAAAAAACAGCCGCGAGGCGGAGATCGGCTTCTCCTTCCGCCTCGGCTTCGACGTGACGGGGGAGCAGATCTACGAATTCGCCAAACTGCTTCGCCGGGAACAGTTCTACTACTGACGGCGGCAGAGAAAGGAAGAGAACCATGGTAGTAACGATCCGCTCCCTGGGCCTCCAGGGCATCACGGGGTACGAGGTGTCGGTGGAGTGCGCCCTGTCCGGGGGCCTCCCGGCCTTCGACGTGGTGGGCCTGCCCGACGCGGCGGTGAAGGAGTCCCGGGAGCGGGTCCGCTCGGCGGTGCGCGCCTGCGGGGCCAAGTTCCCCGTCTCCCGCATCACCGTGAACCTGGCCCCCGCCGCCCTGCGGAAGGAGGGCACCGTCTACGACCTGCCCATCCTCCTGGGCCTTCTCGCCGCCCAGGGGGACATCGACCCGCCTCCGGAGACGTCCGCCTTCCTGGGGGAGCTGAGCCTCACCGGGGCCCTGCGGCCCATCACAGGGATGCTCCCCATGGCCATGGCGGCCAGGCGGGCGGGCATCAAGGACCTCTACGTCCCGGCGGAGAACGCCCCGGAGGCCACATTGGCCGAGGGCCTGCGGGTCCACCCGGTGGAGGACGCGGGGGCCCTCCTGGACCACCTGGGGGGGCGGAAAACCATCGCTCCCGCCCCCGCCTGGACCCCCGCCTCCGGCGCGGAGCCGGGGCCGGACTTTTCCGAGGTCATGGGGCAGGAGAACGTCAAGCGGGCGTTGGAGATCGCCGCCGCCGGGGGGCACAACATCCTGCTCATCGGCTCGCCGGGGGCGGGGAAGTCCATGCTGGCCCGCCGCCTGCCCTCCATCCTGCCGGACATGACCCGGCAGGAGGCCCTGGAGGCCACGGAGGTCTGGTCCGTGGCCGGCATGACGGACCGCCATCACCCCCTCCTCCAGCGCCGGCCCTTCCGGAGCCCCCACCACACCGTCTCCGCCGCCGCCCTGGCCGGAGGGGGGAGCGTCCCCAGGCCCGGAGAGATTTCTCTGGCCCACAACGGGGTGCTCTTCCTGGACGAGCTCCCGGAGTTCAACCGGGACGCCCTGGAGGTCCTCCGCCAGCCCATCGAGGACGGGGAGGTGACCATCACCCGCACCGCCGGGACGGTGAAGCTCCCCAGCCGGTTCATGCTGGTGTGCGCCATGAACCCCTGCCGGTGCGGCTGGCGGGGACACCCCTCGGGCCGGTGCACCTGCACGGACCAGATGGTGGAGAAGTACGTCTCCCGCATCTCCGGCCCCCTGCTGGACCGGATGGACCTCCATGTGGAGGTGCCCTCGGTGGAGTTCGACGCCATGCGCCGCCGGGAACAGCCGGAGCCCTCCTCCGCCGTCAAGGCCCGGGTGGACGCGGCACGCGCACGGCAGGCGGCGCGCTTCGCCGGTTCCGCCGTCTCCTGCAACGCCCATATGCCCCCAGCCCTGGTGGGGCAGTTCTGCGCCCTGGACGATACGGGGGAGAAGCTCCTCCGCTCCGCCTTTGAGCGCATGGGCCTCACCGCCCGCAGCCACGACCGCATTTTGCGGGTGGCCCGGACCATCGCCGACCTGGAGGGGGCGGAGGCCATCGCCCCCGTCCACCTGGCGGAGGCCATCCAGTACCGGAATACGCGGATTTTGCGGTAGCGGAGGTATATTGTGAGGCACTTTTCCTATTTTCTCTTTGAAAACTTCGACCCGGACCGGGAGGCGGCGCACCCCGGCAATCCCCGCCGGATCATCAACGCCCGGGCGGACGGGGTCCTCTCCCGGGTGGCAGACAGCCCGCCCCAGGGGTGTTCTGCCGCCCGGCTTCGAGGCGAATTCGGCGCTGAGGCGGTGGACCGGCTGATCGCCGCCGGGGTCCTCCGGGCGCGGGAGGGGCGGATCGTCTATGACACTCCGGTGTTTCTGGCGGAGGACGCGGCCGCGCTGAGGGCCTTCTCCGCCTCCGCCTCCGCGCCGCTGGCGGACAGGCTCTGGGAGATCCGCGGGGACCTGCTCCGCACTGCGGAGAAAACCGCCAAGGGGTTTGATCCGCGGGTCAGTCTGTACCACATTCTCTGCGGCATGGTCTTTGACGGCTTTTTCTTCGACTGGCTGGGTGAAAGAGGCGGCGTTGCCGTCTCCCGCCCCCATTCGTCGGGGCTGGACTACCTCTCCGTAATCTATGAGGACTGCCCGGAGCTGGAAGCGCTCTCCGACGGCCTGCTGTGCTCCTATAACCGGCTGACCGACGGGCGCACGTCCCTGCAATCCTTTGGCGACGCGGCGGGGGAACGGTTCGACTTTTACCGCTGTTTCCGCCTGCGGGAAAGGGGGCCGCTGGAGGGGCGGTTTGCCCGGGCGGGAGCCCTGCTGGACAAGCTGCCAAAAGGGCAGGAGCGGCAGTGCCTCCTGGACAGCACCCGGGCGCTTCTTCAGGGCGGCGGGTGTCCCAGGGAATGCCTCGACCTTCTGGAGCTCTTTGGATACACCGAAAACGGGCGGATATGCGTCCCGGTGTTCAGCCGTGCAGACGAGCCGGTCATCGCGCGCCTGGCGGCGCTGGTAGAGGAGGCGCTCTATGAGGAGGCCGCCCGCACCCTGCGGGAGGTCCAGGGGCGGTTGGAGATCACCGCCGCGAGGCACGGCGTCCCGGCAGGGGAGACCGCCAACGAGCTCTACCACATCCTCTTCGGCGGGATCAACGAGGAGCTGGTCCGCCGCGGGCTGACCGCCGCCCCGCCGGACAGGCCCGGGGAAGGGCGGTATCTGCAATGTATCAAGTGGTGAGGCCAAAAGGAAAAGAACAACCGGACAGTCCGCTGGACTGCCCGGTGTTGTTTTATGCCCGAAGGGCGGCTCCGCTCTTACAGGCGCGGCATGGGCTGGCTGGTGTACTCCAGCACCCGGAGATGGCTGGCCTCGATGGCGCGGTCCAAGCCGCTGTCCTTCTTCCCCATCAAAGCGCCGCTGACAGCGGAAAACAAATTCTGAATGTTACGCATGGAAAATCACTCCTTTTCTACAAAAACACCAATTTTGCGTGAGGTTTTAAGCGTAATTGCAGGTTGGCCTCCAACCAAGAGCGCAGTATACACGCTCTGCCCCCCAAAGTCAAGCGCCAAAGTGACAAATCGTTTTGCCGTCCCGGAGGCGGGACGTTGTGCAGTATCACAAGGCCCGGTCTTCCTCCCCCAGGTCCTCCAGGGCGAGGGCCTCGTACCGCAGGATCATCGGGCACCTGGGGCACCGCTCCTGGAAGCGCCCGATGATCCGCGTGAGGGCGGCGGCACAGCCCTCACGGGACGCGGCGGGCAGGAGCAGGACATACTGGGCGTCGCTGCATCGCGCCGCCGCGTCCCCCCGGCGGAGGGCGGACTGTACGCACTTGCCCAGCTTATCCATATAATTGTTGAGGAGCTTCATGGGCGCGGGGGAGCCGTCCCGCATGGCGGCGGAGAGGACCGCCAGGAACATCCCCCGCTTCTCCCTGGACGCCGCCCGGGCCTCCAGGCGGCAGATGTGGCGGAACACCTCCAGCTCGCAGAGGAAGGCCCCGGTGTCCTCCCCGTCCTCCTGGAGCAGGAAGCGGGCGATGTCCTCCGCCCCGCCGCCCGGACGCTCCCCGCCGGAGCCGGCCACCTCCCGGTACAGCGCGGAGAGCTCCGCCGGAGGCGCGGCCCCCAGCTCGGTATAGAACACGCTGTACATCCTGTGGTACTGCCGCAGGGCCTCCCGCCGGTTCCCCTGCCGGACCAGGGCGCGGATGAGGCGGTGGTGGAAGAACTCCACGTAGCTGTCCACGGCGATGGCCCGGGTGCACAGGGCGGTCACATCCTGCCACCGCTCCCGAGCCTCCAGAAGCTCCACGGCGGAGCGGGCCAGGTTGAGGAACATGGCGTGGTAGTAGTCCGCCAGGGGGGCGGCCCACCGCTCCCCGGCGGAGCGGGCCAGGAAGTCCCCCTTGTAGAGCTCCGCGGCGGCGAGGCAGGTCTCCAGCTTCTCCTCCGGGGGGAGCCAGGGGGCGGCGGCGCGCTGGCAGGCCAGGGCGAACTGGTCCGTGTCCAGCACCATGGGCACGGCGGTGTTCCAGGCGTAGGACCCCCGGCTGACCAGGATCATATCCCGGCTTGCGGGGTGGCCCAGCTCGTCCAGCATGGCCCGCACCCGGTAGACCAGGGTCTTGAGGGCCCCGGAGGGGGGCGCTCCCCCCTCCTCACCGGCGTAGAGGAGCTCGCTGAGCTCCTCCGGGGGCACCTCCCGGTTACGGAAGGTGATCAGATACTCCAGCAGGAGCCAGGGCTTCCTGGTGCGGTACTTCACATCGTCGATGCTCCGCTCCCCGTAGTGCAGGGAACAGCCGCCCAGCATATCGACGCGGAGAATGGGCTCACCCGTCACGTCCAGGTCACATCCTTTCTCATTGCCCAGAGGGCTTTTCCCCATTATGCCACATCCGCTCCGGAAAATCAACGGGGCGCGCCCGGTTTTTTGGACACAGTTTTTTATCCGTGTGACCAAGCGCTTCCCAAAGCCGCCGGAAACGCTGCCGCCGCTCCGCCCCCTTTCCGCCGGAAGGCCCTGGGAACACAGGGAAAAATCCTCTTGACAAAGGGGCGGGCGGGTGCTATACTGGAAATAACACGAGATGGTTTGGGCGGCAGGCCCGGTCACATCCGTGTGACCAGTGCGCAGATCAAACAAATCTAAGACAAGGAGAGATCACTATGTCACTGAACAGACGCTTTATCAGCTGCCTTCTGGCCCTGACGATGGCGGCGGGCCTGCTGGCCGGATGCGCCGCCGGCGGCGGGACCGCCGCCCCCGCGGAGTCCGACGCCGAGCTGGTGGACCTGGGCCCTCTGCTGGACGAGTCCGTGCCCCTGAGCGGTTCGCCGGCCATCAGCACCGTGCTCAAGCTGTCCCACCCCGGCTCCAGCACCCATCAGAACGGCTCCGCCGTCATCGACTACTCCAACACCCCCGACGGCTACGTCATGGCCGCCTGGACCGCCGGCGGCAGTTCCAAGATCAAGGTCCTCATCAAGGGGCCCAGCGGCGTGCAGTACCAGTATAACCTCCGCACCGACGGCGAATATGAAGCCTTCCCCCTCTCCGACGGCAGCGGCAGCTACACCGTGGGTATCTATCAGAACGTCTCCGGCAACCAGTACGCCCCCATCCTCAGCGGCAATGTCTCCGCCCAGCTCACCGATGAGTTCGCCCCCTTCCTGCGCCCCAACCAGTACGTGAACTTTACCGAGAACAGCAAGGCTGTGGCCAAGGGCGCGGAGCTCTGCCAGGGCATCACCGACAACCTCAAGAAGGTGGAGAAGATCTACGACTACGTGGTCAACAACCTCACCTATGACACCCAGAAGGCCGCGAGCGTCCAGAGCGGCTATCTGCCCAACGTGGACGCGGTGATGGACTCCGGCAAGGGCATCTGCTTCGACTATGCCGCCCTCATGGCCTCCATGCTCCGCAGCCAGGAGGTCCCCTGCAAGCTGGTGGTGGGCTACACCGGCGACGTCTACCACGCCTGGATCAACGTCTGGAGCGAGGAGGACGGCTGGGTGGAAGGCCTCATCTACTTCGACGGCAAGGTCTGGAAGCTCATGGACCCCACCTTCGCCTCCAGCGGCAACCAGAGCAACAAGATCATGGAATATATCGGCAACGGCGCCAACTATAAGGCAAAGTATCTCTACTGATTCGGAGGAAATTGAATATGAAACGACTGAGCGTGCCTGCCCAGTACCTTCCGGTGTTCTGCCGGGAGCTCTATCAGCTGGTCCGGAGCGGCATCCCCATCGCCGAGGGCCTGGCCATGCTGAGGGAAGACGAGACGGACCGGGATACCCGGTCCTGGCTGGACGCGCTGTGTCGGTCAACGGAAGAGGGAACGCCCCTGTCTGCCGCCCTGCGGGAGACAGAGGCTTTTCCCGCGTATATGACCGACATGGTGGCTCTGGCCGAGGAGACCGGCCGGCTGGAGGATACCCTGCTCTCCCTCCAGCGGCACTATGACCGGCAGCTGCGCATGGCGGCGGATATCCGCGGCGCTGTGACCGTGCCGGTGACCCTCTTCGCCGTCATGGTGGCGGTGGTGGTGCTGCTGGTGACCCAGGTGCTGCCGGTGTTTGACCGGGTGTTCGCCCAGCTGGGCGTGCGCATGGGCGCGGTGGCCACGGGGATGATGAACGCCGGGGCCGTGCTGGCCAAGGCGGGCACGGGCCTCGCCGTGGTCCTGGTGCTGATCGCCGCCGCCGCCCTGGTGGTGGCCCTGGCGCCCGCCCTGCGGGAGAAGTTCACGGGCTGGTTCCGGCGCAGCTTCGGGGGCCGGGGCATCCTGGGGCAGATGGCCGTGGCCCGCTTCGCCTCCTCCATGTCCATGGCTGTGGCCAGCGGACTGACCATGGAGGACTCGGTGGAGCTGGCGGCGAAGCTCTGCGGCGGGGCCAGGGAGATCGACGAGAAGACTGCCCGGTGCCACAGCGACATCCAGGACGGCGGCTCCCCCGCCGACGCCCTGGCCAAGAGCGGCCTCTTCACCGGCCGGGACTGCCGCCTTTTGAAGCTGGCGGAGCAGACCGGCTCCCTGCCCGAGACCCTGGAGGACCTGGCGAGCCGCCAGGAGGAGGCGGGACTGCGGAGCATCGACCGGATGGTGGGGGCCATCGAGCCCGCCATCGTGGTCATCACCAGCGCCCTCGCGGGCGTGATATTGCTGAGCGTGATGCTGCCGCTGATGGGCCTTTTGTCCACCATCGGATAAGGGGGCGCTATGAAAAGAAAGTACAGGAGCGCCGCCGGGTGGCTCCCCACGGTGCTGGGGCTGGCCCTTTTTGCCGTAGTGGCGGTCTGGATGGTCTCCGGCGTCCGGGAGGCGGCGGAGGTCTCCGACCGGGAGGGCCTGCGCATGGCCGAACAGGCGGTGCGGCAGGCGTGCGTGAGCTGCTACGCCCTGGAGGGGGCATACCCCGCCACGTACGACGACCTCAAGGAGCAGAGCGGCATCGCCATCGACGAGGTCAAGTACGCAGTGTTCTATGAGATCTTCGCCTCCAACATCATGCCGGAGATCACGGTGGTGGAACGGAGGGCGGCGCCATGAGAAGAAGTTCAGGCGCGGGGACCATGGCGGCGCTGATGCTGACGTGCGTCTTCGGGGCGACATTGCTGTTGAGCCTGGCCACCGGGGCAAGCGTCTACCGCCGTGTGGCGGACCGGGTGGAGCAGAGCGCGGCACAGCGGCTGGGCCTTACATACATCACCGCCAAGATCCACAGCTATGACGAAGCGGGAAAGGTGGTCCCGGCGGTCTACGTGGACCCGTCCGCCCAGGAGGCGGACGCCGTGGTCCTCTATCAGGACATTGAGGGCGTCAGCTATTGGACGATCCTCTATGTCTACGACGGCTGGCTCCGGGAGCTCTTCTGCCAGGAGGGCTGGCCTCTGGGGCCGGAGGTGGGCCTGCCCATCGTGGAGGCCCAGTCCCTGGTGGTGACAGAGCCCGCAGAGGGCCTGCTCCACCTGGTCTACACCCGGGCGGACGGCAGTGTGGACACGGCGGACGTGTACCTGAGAAGCGAGGTGTGATAATATGGACGAACGCATCAAGCCGACAAAGTCCGGCCTCTTTGCCATCGAGCTTCTGATCGCGGTGGGGGTGTTCTCCCTGTGCGCGGCCATCTGCGTGGGGCTCTTCGTCCGCTCGGAGATCATCAGTCAGGACAGCGCGGACCTCAACCAGGCTGTCACCGCCGCCCGCAGCGCGTCGGAGTGCTTCAAGGCCGCGGGCGGGGACTTGCAGCGCACGGCGGAGCTCACCGGGGGCGAGGTGTCGAACGGCGTCCTCTTCCTGGAGTTTGACGGGGATTGGCAGAAGCTCCCCGCCGGTGAGCCCGGGACCTTTGAGCTGACGATGACCCTCCAGACGGCGGAGAGCGATTCCTATTCCAGCGCCCTGCTGGATGTCAAACGCTGGACCCGCTCTGAAACAGAGACGGTGGGGGAGAGCTTCCTCGTCTGGGAGGTTGCCGCATTGGAGGTGGTCTCATGAAACGAAGCGGAGGCGTATCCGGCGCGGTGAGCCTGGTGATGATCTTCTGCGTGCTGTGCCTGGCGGTGTTCGCGGTGCTGACCCTCTCCACGGCCGTGCGGGAGCAGGGTCTGGCGGAGCTCACCGCCCAGCGTGCGCGGGAGTACTACGAGGCGGATGCGGAGGCGGTGGCGGCCCTGGTGGCCATCGCCGAGGGCCGGGAGGCTGCCGCAGATGTGACATACCTGACCACGGCGGAGGGCACCCAGGTAGAGTTCGGCATCGACGCGGGCGGGACCCAGACGCTGATGGTCAGCGCGCTGTTCACGGATGACGGGTGCCATATCCTCAGCTGGAAGACGGAGTATACCGCCGACTGGGAGATGGATACAACGATCACGCTGTGGGACGGCTGAGCAGGCACCGAAGGGTCCGGCGCGGAGCGCGACACAAAAGTTTCGTCCACCTTTTCAAAGGTGGCGGGGTCCAGGGGCAGAGCCCCTGGTGGGTTTGGGCGAAGCCCAACATTCATTCGTAATATAATTGGAGAGTAGCATAGATATTATGGACAGTATTCAAACCTATTTACAGCGGGCCGTGGAGGAAAAGGCGTCGGACCTGTTCCTGGTAGCGGGCAAAGAGGTCTCCATGAAGAAGGAGGGGGCCATCGTCCCCGTCCGGGAGGGCCGGGTGATGCCGGAGGAGGCGGAGGCCATGGTCCGGGAGCTCTATGAGCTGGCGCACCGGCCCATAGACCGCTACCTGGACACCGGGGACGACGATTTCTCCGTGTCCATCGTCAATCTGGCCCGCTTCCGGGTGAACACCTACCGCCAGCGGGGCTCCATGTCCGCCGTGATCCGGGTGGTCAGCTTCGGCATCCCCAACTGGAAGGATATGGACATCCCCGAGGAGGTTATGAAAATCGCCAGCCTGAGCCGGGGCATGGTCCTGGTCACGGGTCCCGCCGGGGGGGGCAAGTCCACCACTCTGGCCTGTGTGGTGGACGCGGTCAACTGCAGCCGCAACGCCCATATCATCACCATTGAGGACCCCATCGAGTACCTCCACCGCAACCAGAAGAGCATCATCAGCCAGCGGGAGCTGGCCATGGATACGGACAGCTACGTCACCGCCCTGCGGGCGAGCCTGCGGCAGGCACCGGACGTGATCCTCCTGGGGGAGATGCGGGACCTGGACACCATCCAGACCGCCATGACTGCCGCCGAGACCGGGCATCTGGTCATCTCCACCCTCCATACGGTGGGGGCGGTGAACACGATCGACCGGATCATTGACGTCTTCCCCCCCAACCAGCAGCAGCAGATCCGCATCCAGCTGGCCCAGGTGCTCAAGACGGTCATCTCCCAGCAGCTGCTGCCCACTATCAGCGGCGGGCTGGTGCCGGCGTTCGAGATCATGCACCTGAACAACGCCGTGCGCACCCTGGTCCGGGACAGCCGTATCCACCAGATCGACTCCGTCATCCAGACCTCCGCCGCAGAGGGCATGATCGGCATGGATGAGTCCATCGCCCGGCTCCACAAGGCGGGGCGCATCTCCACGGAGACCGCCCTTCACGCCGCGATGAATCCCGACCAGTTGCAGAGGAAGCTGCGGTAATTTTATATTTCAGAAAAAGCGTCCGGCGGGGCCAAACTCCCGCCGGACGCTTTTTCCTATTCCTGCTGGAGCAGTGCCGCCGACAAACACAAAATCTCTTTCGCGCACTGGTCCAGATCGTTTGACAGACGCCGGAAACATGCCCTGCTGGTCTCCGCTGTCTCCTCCCTTCCTTCCGCATCAAAGGCGCATTCATAGGCCATCAGAGCTGTCAGAAGAAACAAACTTTCGCCAAGGAAATTGTAGTTTTCACTAAGCTCTGCGAGAATTTTGTCCTTATTTTTCATGGATGCTTTCTCCTTTTTGTGTTCTTATTTAAATATATACTCAAATAGAAGAATTGTCAACAATGAATATTTCCATTAAAGTATGTAACCAAGGGGTGATATTATGGGAAAAACAATTCGACTCGCGTTAGATGAACTTTTGAAACGAGAAAACATCACCAGATACGAATTGTCAAAAAGGACCAAAATCGGGTATCCAGTTGTTGATAAGTACTATAAAAACAAGGTTGTCCGCTATGACAGTGAGACGATCCGCAGAATCTGCCTCGCCCTCGACTGCACCCCCGGCGACCTCATCCGTCTGGTGGAGACGGAAGAATAGAGCAAGTCCCTGGAGCGCCATACTCCAGGGACTTGCTCTATGTCTCCTCCTGATGGAACCACTCAAACACCGCCTTGGCGGTGGATTTCGGAACCGCCTGCTCCAGCTCCTGAAGGGACGCCTCCTTGATGGCCTTCACGCTCCGGAAGTGCTTGAGGAGAGCGGTACGTCGGGCCTCGCCCACGCCGGGGATGGCGTCCAGGGTGGAGCCCCGGACGGACTTCCCGTGGCTCTGCCGGTTGAAGGTGATGGCGAAGCGGTGGGTCTCCTCCTGGATGCGGCCGATGAGGGCGAAAACGGACTGGTAGTTCTGGATGCCGATCTCCCGCCCCTCGGGGGTGACCAGGGCCCGGGTGCGGTGGCGGTCGTCCTTGACCATGCCGAAGATGGGGATGGCCGCGCCGAAGCGGGACACCACCCGCTGGGCCACTTTCGCGTGCTGTTCGCCGCCGTCGATGAGCATCACGTCCGGCAGGGGCATGAACTTCTTGTCCTGCTCCATATAGCGGGTCATGCGGCGGGTGAGGACCTCCTCCATGGAGCGGTAGTCGTCGGGGTGTCCCTCCAGCTCCTTGATGCGGAAGCGGCGGTAGCAGTCCTTTGCGGGCCTGGAGCCGTGGAAGACCACCATGGAGGCCACGATGTCCTCCCCTCCGGTGTTGGAGATGTCGTAGGACTCCATCCTCTCCGGCGGGGCAGGGAGGCCCGTCAGCTTCGCGAGGAGCTCCAGAGTGCGGTCGGAGCGCTCCTGGCTGGTGGTCTGGCGCTCGGCCTCCTCCCGGGCGTTGTCCGCGGCCATTTGGAGCACCTGTGCCCGCTCCCCCCGCTGGGGGACGCGGATGACCACCTTGTGTCCCGCCTTCTCCGTCAGGAGCTGCCCCAGTACCTCCTGGTCCTCGATGGCCGTGGGGATGCAGATTTCCCTGGGCAGGACCCGGCGCTCGCCGTAGTACTGGAGGAGCAGGGCGGAGAGAATTTCCCCCTCGTCCTCCAGGACGGAGGCGGCAAAGAGCTCGGCCTCCCGTCCGGTGAGCTGCCCCTCTTCGTAGTGGAGCACCGCGAAACAGCACTTGGCCTCCAGGTAGAGGCCCCAGATGTCGGTATCCGCGCAGACGGCGGCGATGACCTTCTGCCGCTTACCCAGGATCTTGATGGCCTCGATGCGGTCCCGGAGGGCGGCGGCCTCCTCAAAGCGCAGATCCTCTGCGGCCCGCTGCATCTCCTCCTCCAGCTGGCCGGTCACCAGGCGCACCCTGCCCTCCAGGAGCTGCACCGCAAGGTCCATGCGGCGGTTGTACTCCTCCGCCGTCATCTCCGCCCGGCAGAAGCCGTCGCACCGGCCCATGTGGTGGTTCAGGCAGGGCCGCTCCTTCCCGATATCCCGTGGGAAGGTCTTGCTGCAGGTGGGCAGGTGGAGGGCCCGGCGGATGGCGTCCAGGGCGGAGCGGGTCTCCATGCGGCCGCCATAGGGGCCGTAGTACTTGGCGCCGTCGCTGGCCGGACGGCTGACGATGGAGAACTTCGGGTATGCCTCCCGGCTCAGGCGCACGAAGGGGTAGGCCTTGTCGTCCTTGAGCAGGATGTTGTAATGGGGCATGTACTGCTTGATGAGGGCGTTTTCCAGCACCAGGGCCTCGAACTCGCTGCCGACGATGATGGTGTCGAAGTGGTGGACCTGGCCGACCATGGTGTGGGTCTTCCAGTCGTGGCCCCGCCCGGCCTGGAAGTACTGGCTCACCCGGTTTTTCAGCTTCTTGGCCTTGCCCACGTAGATAACCGTGCCCTCCTTGTTGTGCATCAGGTACACCCCCGGGGCCAGGGGGAGGGAATTGGCTTTTTCCAGGAGCTCTTCTTTTGTCATGGGCGGTCCTCCGGTGCAAGCAGGCCCGCGATGTTCCCCCAGGCGATCTGCGTGATCTCAGCGTCCGAAAAGTCCATCTGGTCCAGGATATCGAAGTAGGCGTCATACTCCCCGTCGGGGAAGTCGGTGGCGAAGATCAGCCGCTCCGGCCCGAAGGCGCGCAGGATGCGGTTGACCTGTTCGATGCCGTAGAGCCCCGCCAGCTTGGGCAGGATATACGACATATCCACCCAGGTGCACCCGGTGAGAGCGTCCTGCCACTTCATGCCGCCCAGGTGGGCGGTGATGACCTCCAGGTCCGGGAAGACCTGGATCATCCGGTTGATCTTATCCGGTGCGCAGTTGTCGTGGAACCCCAGGCGGCAGGGGTTGGAGTGGAACATCACGGGCACGCCCAGCTCCGCCGCCTTCCGGAGCACTGGCACCAGGCGCAGGTCGTCGGCGTCCATGTGCAGGTTGGTGGGGTGGAGCTTCAGGCCGGAGAGCCCGTATTCCTCCACCGCCTCCTCCAGGATATAGGGTGTCTGCTCGATGAAATAGGCCCCGCTGGCGGTCACATCGGCAAAGGCCCGGAAGCGGTCCGGGTGCTCCCGCACCAGGCCGCCCAGGAAGCGGTTGGTCTCCCCCGGGTCCTGGAAGTACAGGTATTGGTCGTTGGCGGGCACCAGCAGGGCCCGCTCGATGCCGTACTGGTCCATCCGGCGCAGGCAGTCCTCCGCGCCGCACCGGGACCAGGGGGCGTCCGGCCCCTCGTCCGCGAGGAACTGCGCCGTGCGCTCGCCGGGCAGGACATGGACGTGGGCGTCAAATTTTTTGCAGGTCCTCCAGCTCATGGGCGATCCTCCCTCCTGTTCATCAAAAAACAGAAAAAGACTGCTCCGTTACCGAAACAGTCTTTCATCCTTTCATCCGTCAAAGAACCGGGGACTTACTCGCCGAAGTCTCCGGAACGGACCAGCTCGGCAAGGGCCTCCACGGCCTCCTTCTCATCGGAGCCGTCGGCGATCAAGGTGATGGTAGTCCCCTTGACGATCCCCAGGGACAGCACGCCCAGAAGACTCTTGGCATTGACCCGGCGCTCGTCCTTCTCTACCCAGATGCCGCTCTTGAACTCGTTGGCCTTACGGATGAAGTAGGTGGCAGGCCGTGCGTGCAGGCCTACCTCGTTGTTGATGGTAACTTCCTGAGTATACATAAACCTATCTCCTCTTCATATCTCGATCTGCACGGAATGGTACGCAGCTGGGAATGTACTTAGTATGTTAGCAAATTTCTTTTTTCCCGTCAAGGGGATATTCAACAAAATTGTCTCCATATTCCAAAGATTTCGAGACAGCTTTGTTGGATATTTTGTAAAAAGAAGCCCTTTTCCAAACATATGTCGCTGGAAAAGCCCTCAATTATGGAAAGTATCCCCGAAAAAGCGGACTTTTATACATTTTCTCGGGGGCGGGGCCGATTCCCGGACCCCACCCCATATTTTATGAAAAATCAGGCGCGCTGGTGCCTCCTCACTGCCGGAGCTCCACCACCGTGACACCGTCCTCCCCCTCGCCGTAGCGTCCCAGGCGGAAGCTCTTTACCGCCCGGTGGTGCTTGAGCTGCTGGTGGACCGCCTTGCGCAGGGCGCCGGTGCCCTTGCCGTGGATGATGGTGACCACGTTGAGCTTGCCCATGAGGGCGTTGTCCAGGAACTGGTCCACCTGCAGGTCCGCCTCGTCGGTCATGAGGCCCCGGATGTCCAGCTCGTTGACCGCGGCCCGGGCTCCGGCCAGGCGGATGTGGGTGGTGACCTGCCGCTGGGCCTCCTTCTTCTCCCGGACCTCCGCCTCCTCGAGGAGGCGCACGTCCGACGCCTTCACGGTCAGCTTCATGTTCCCTGTCTCCATTTGCAGCCGGTCGCCCACGATGCCGGTGACCACGCCCTGGCGCTTGGTGCCCGCCAGCTCCACCAGGTCCCCCTCCCGGATGGGGCGGCTGGGGGCGGGCACGGGCTCCCGGACGTCGTCCTGGAAGCGGAGCTTCTCCTCCGCGCTCTTGAGCTGTCCCCGGATGGCGGCCCGGGCGTCGTTGACGGCCTGCCAGTTGGCGGATTTCTCCTGCTCCTTGCGCAGGCGGTCCAGCTCCTCGAAGATGGCATCCGCCTGGGCCCGGGCCTCCCGGACGATGCGCCGGGCCTCGGCCTCGCCCCGGGTGCGGGCGTTGTCCTTGGCCCGCTCCATCTGCTCCCGGAACTCCCGGGCCTTCCTGGCGTCCGTCTCCCGCTGGGAGCGCAGGCGCTCCGCCTCGGTCTGGTCCTTCTCCAGGCGCTGGCGCTTCTCCTCCAGCTGGGTGAGCACGTCCTCGAAGCGGATGGACTCGCTGTCCATCTGGGCCTTGGCGGTCTCAATGACCATGGGGTCCAGGCCCAGCCGCTGGGAGATGGCGAAGGCGTTGGACTTGCCGGGGATGCCAATGAGGAGCTTGTAGGTGGGCCGCAGGGTCTCCACGTCGAACTCACAGCTTGCGTTCTCCACCCCCGCCGTGGTCATGGCGAAGGTCTTGAGCTCCGCGTAGTGGGTGGTGGCGGCGATCTTGCCGCCCCGCTCCCGGACGTGCTGGATGATGGCGATGGCCAATGCCGCGCCCTCCACAGGGTCCGTGCCCGCGCCCAGCTCGTCGAAGAGGATGAGGCTGTGCTCGTCCGCCTCCTCCAGGATCTTCACGATGGTCACCATGTGGGAGGAGAAGGTGGAGAGGCTCTGCTCGATGCTCTGCTCGTCTCCGATGTCCGCCAGGACCCGGTCGAAGACGCTGACCGCGCTGCGGTCGTCCGCCGGGATGTGGAGCCCGCACTGGGCCATGAGGGTGAGAAGGCCCAGGGTCTTGAGGCTCACGGTCTTGCCGCCGGTGTTGGGGCCGGTGATGACCAGGGTGTCAAAGGTCTGCCCCAGCTCGATGGTGATGGGCACCGCCTTGCCGCTGTCCAGCAGCGGGTGCCGGGCGTGGCGGAGGCTGACGCCGCCGCTGCGGCGGATCTCCGGACGGGTGGCGTTCATCCTGTAGCTGAGCTGTCCCCGGGCGAAGATGAGGTCCAGGCGCACCAGGTTCTCGTAGTCGCTGAGGATGTCCCGCTGACATCCCGCAGCCTGGGCGGAGAGCTCCCGCAGGATGCGCTCGATCTCCTTTTTCTCCTTGGCCTCCAGCTCCTTGAGCTCGTTGTTGGCCTGGACCACGCCCATGGGTTCCACAAAGACGGTGGCCCCGCTGGAGCTCACGTCGTGGACCAGCCCTGGGAGGCTGGAGCGGAACTCCGCCTTCACCGGCACCACGAACCGCCCGTCCCGCTGGGTGATGATGGTTTCCTGGAGCACCTTGCTGTAGCTCTGGGAGGAGATGATCTTTTGCAGGATCTGACGGCCCTTGGCGGCGGCGTTGCGCTTGTGGCGGCGGATGTCGGCCAATTCGGGGCTTGCGTTGTCGGCAATCTCGTCCTCGTCCAATATGGCGGTGGTGATCCGCTCCTCCAGGTAGTGGTTGCCCCGCAGGGCGTAGAAGAAGTGGTCGATGGCCGTGGGCTCGCCCTCGCTGAAGTACTCCCGCACCCGCCGCGCACAGCGGAGCACCCCCGCGATGTCCAGCAGCTCCCGGGTGTTCAGCGCGCCGCCCCGGTCCGCCCGGTAGAGGCTCTCCCCCACCGGCTTGATGCCGGAGAAGGCCGGGGAGCCTTTCACGCCGATCATGGCCCGGGCCGCGTCCGTCTCGTCCTGGAGGCGTTTTACGAAGTCGATGTCCGTCTCCGGCACGATGGCCAGGGCCTTCTCCCGGGCCTCGGCGCTGTTGGTCTGATCCGCCAGCATCCGCAGCACCGCCGGCAGCTCCAGCGTTCGTATTGATTTGTCAAATAATTCGCTCATGCTCTGTTCTCCTTTGATGCGTACCTTCTCTTTTCTTTTGTGTACAAAAGAAAAGAGAAGCAGAAAAGAAAAAACTTTTTGTCCGCGAAACTTCGTTTCGCTCCTGTCATACGTGAAAGCACAACACCTGGGCCGGACTGCCGTCCTTGTACGGCTGATCTCCGGTCACAGCCTCCACCGGGCCGGAGGCCGCTTTCTCCGCCGCTCTGCGCCAGAATGCCGCACTGCCAAGGTTCTTGGGGTGGTACCCGATCTGCCAGTGCCCCGGGTAGCGGGCGAAGACCTCCGCCATCGCCGCCGAGCCAACGCCCCGCCTCCGGTAGGGGTAGGCCACGAAGAACTCCGCCACCGACCAGTCCACGGGCCGGTCCCGGCGTTCCGCGTGCCGGTAGAGGAGAACAAACCCCGCCAGCCTGCCCTCCACGCGGATGAAGTACGCCGCACGGTCCGCCTCCGTCCAGTAGTTGTCCAGGTAATCGTACCCGAAAAGGCCCTCCTCGTTGAAGGCCAGCAGTTCGTACTGTGAAAACTCGTAGAGATATTTTTCCAGAAGGTTCCCCAGGATATGCCGTTCCTCCCGGGGGACCGGATGTAGTGTAGTGTGCATGGGGGTCGACCTCCTTGCTGAGCAAAAAAGGGCCGCATCTCTGCGGCCCATAGGCTGGTCCTTTGGCAGGCGTCCCATGCTCCTGCATCTCTCGGGTCACCCCTGTCGTTACCATCGGCGTGTGGTCGGGACGAAATCTACCACCTCAAAGGACCAGTTTATCCTACTCTTATTATAGCCGCTTTATCCCTCTTTGTAAAGGATTTTTTTGTTGCGCAACAGCCTTAGCCACTCTTTCTCCCGTATCCGCATAAACGTCAGAACGGAATTTTTATGATCCGGATGATCTGCCGCAGTGGCCAGCCGGAGCGCCAGCCGCAGATGGTCCCCCTGCGCTTCCAGTTCTTTCAGGACCACCGCAGTGTTTGGCCGTTCATCGGCAATGATGTACGAGGGATGTTCTACAACATCCCGCAGATATCCGGCATACCGCTCAAGCTCCCCCGGATGCCGCTCCTGGATATGCCTGATCCGCTCCTCGGTGATGATGTCCTCATCAGTCCGGATGTCCGGCGAAACCACACGGTATTTTTCGACATCGATTTTTCCAACTGTATACACGGCTCACCTCACGCCCCGTCCGGATTCTCCTCCTCCAGCACCCAGGGGAGCCAAAAATCGGTATCCATCTGGAAGAACGGCCTGGGGAAGTCCTCCGCCGGGAGGCTGTGATCGCCGGTAAAAGCCGCCTCGAACTTCTCCGCCGCCTGGACCCACTCGCTGAACCGCTGCCCCGCCGGCGGCGTACCGCCCTCCAGGATGGTCCCGCAGATGTGGTACCACGCGCCGCCGTGAGCCTCCTCCCGGGCGCCGGGGTAGGAGCAGACCTCCTCCGGCTTGGCCGGGTCCAGCCCCAGGGCGTCAAAGAGCTCCTTCGCCTCCCGCGGCAGATGCCGCACCGCCTGGACGAAGTTTCTGCACCCGGCGCAGGGGCATTCATAGGGCGGCTGGGCGGCATAATAGGCCCGGGTCCGCGCCGCGTCCACCGACAGCCGGTATCCGCCGAGGGTGATCTCCCGAAGCTCGTGTTCCATCTATCCCACCAGTCCTTTGTAAAAATCCAGCGTCTTGAACCCCCGCTCCAGCACGGCGTGGACGTAGGCCTCCGCCGCGTCCGCGAGCTTTTTCAGGTCCTCCTGGGGCACTTTGAAGCTGTAGAGGCGCTTGGCCTCCCCGTAGAGCACCCGCCGCAGGGCGGCGAGGGATGCGTCCGAGAGGGGCATGGAGAGCCCCCCCATGCCCTTTCCGCACCCCTTGCACCGCACCACGCCCTCCCGGATGTCCAGCAGGGGGGCCTCCGGGGCGGTCCTCCCGCAGTAGGCGCAGGCGTCCGCCAGGGGCGCGAAGCCGATGACGCTCATCAGCTTGAGCTCGAAGGCGGCTTTCACCAGCTCCGGCAGCTTTTTCAGCTCCCCCAGGGCGTACAGGGCGTTGAGGAGCAGGGAGAGGACCTCCCCGTTCTCCACGTCCTCCAGGGCCACCGCCTCTGTCAGCTCCGCAAAGTAGCTTGCGAGGCTCAGCAGGACGATGTCCCGGCGCACCCCCTCGAAGAGGGCGATGGTCGCCCCCTCGCCGAGGTACTGCCACCCCCGGCTCTCGCTGATGGTCAGCTCCGAGTACGCCAAAAGCTGGGTGCAGGCTGTCACCCGGCTCTTCCGGCCTCTCGCCCCCTTGGCGATGACGGTCAGCTTCCCCGCCGCGGTGAGTACAGTGAGGATTTTGTCGCTTTCCTTGGTGTCCGTGCTCCGCAGGACGATGCCTCTTATAACGGTCCGTTCTCCAGCCATACGCGCCTCTCTATGTAGGCGGCGGGTCCTACCGCCGCCGCTCCTGTTCGTCCCCGGGCTCCCGGTCCTTCCGCTTGCGCAGAAGGTACGCCTCCGGCAGGCCGGTGTTCCAGAACAGGTCCCAATAGCCGTCTTCCATCTCTCTGCCCTCCCGGTTCTATGGTGGGCAGGGAACTTGTCGGATATGCGTGGAAAGTTGTGTCAGAGGTATTTCACCATAAACAGGAAATCCTCGTAGGTGCCGTCCCGGTACTTCATCGTATGGGGCATGGTCCCCATGACCTGGAAGCCCAGTTTCTTGTACAGCCCGACGGCGGGCGCGTTGGTGGACACCACCTCCAGCTCCATCTGCTCATACCCGGCGGCTTTGGCGGCGTCCAAGACTTCCCCCAGAAGCGCCGTCCCGATGCCGAGGCCCCAGGAGGCGCGGCAGACCGAGACCGCCGCCGCACATCGGTGCAGCGTCCGGTTCCGCTTGCCCGCGGGGCCAAAGTTGCAGGTCCCGGCCAGCTTCCCTTCTACGAACGCCAGCAGGACGAGGCTCCGGTCCGCCTCGCAGTTTGCCCGGAGGATTTCCCGCTCCCGCTCCACTGTGGTGGTGATCTCCCCCGGCTCCAGCACCAGATTGGTGGTCTCTCCGGCGACGGTCCTCATGAGCTCCAGCAGAGCTTCCGCGTCGGCCTCCTCCGCCCGGCGGATGAGGCAGGTTTTCCCGTTTTTCAGTGTGACAGTTTTGCTTTTATATTCCATAACGTATTCTCCGCTTCTCCGTTACAGGCGCTTCGTCATCAGGAGGAAGTCCGCATAGGTGCCATCCTGATACCTTAGCGCCTGGGGCATGGTCCCAATGACCTCGAAGCCCAGCTTCTTGTACAGCCCGATGGCCGGGGCGTTGGTAGACACCGCTTCCAGCTCCGCCCGTTCGTACCCGGCGGCTTTGGCGGCGGCCAGAATCTCGCTCAGCAGCGCCGTCCCGACGCCCATGCCGCAGAATTTCTGGTACAGGGCGATCCCCACAGCGCATCGGTGCCGCACGCGGAGACTGTCCTCCACCGGATTGAAGGCGCAGTTGCCCGCGTGCTGCCCGTCCACGAAGGCGAGGAGGTTCAGTACGTTCTCCTCCCCGTTCTTTTCCCGGATGAGCGCCCGCTGCTCCTCCACAGTCAAGTCGTCCTCGCTGAGCTCCCGGGTCAGGTTGCGGGTCTCTGCGGCGGTTGTTTTCCAGTGCTCGATCAAGAGTTCCGCGTCCTGCTCCTCACCGCGGCGGATGAGGCAGGTTTTCCCGTTTTTCAGGGTGACGGTTTTGCTGATGTACTCCATATAGCTCTCCTTAGAGTGTCCTTACCATCAGGAGGAAATCCGCATAGGTCCCATCCTGATATTTCAGCGCCCGGGGCATGGTCCCCACGGCCTCGAACCCCAGCTTCTTGTACAGCCCGACAGCGGGAGCGTTGGTGGACACAACCTCCAGCTCTGCCTGCTCGTATCCGGCAGCTTTGGCGGCGGTCAGGATTTCGCGCAGCAGCGCTGTCCCGATGCCCATACCGCAAAACTTCTGGTAGAGGGTGATATCCACACTGCACCGATGCAGTACACGGCTCTGGACGCCGCTCCCGTATACGATAGCCACGCCCGCAAACTCCCCATCCATCTCCGCCATGAGACGCAGGCGCTTGGACGAGGCGTTCCAGCGCTGGATGCGCTCCGCCTGCTCCTCCACGGTCAGGCCGATGTCCTCCGGGCCCACCACCAGATAGGGGGTCTCGCCGCTGGTCTCCTTCTGGTAGCGGAGGACCCGTTCCGCGTCTGCCGCCTCCGGGCGGCGGATGAGGCAGGTCTTCCCGTTTTTCAGGGGGAATGTCTTTTCTGTATAATCCACGGTTTTTCTCCTTTTTGTATTAGAGCATCTTCACCATCAGATGGGCGTCCGCATAGGTGCCGTCCTTGTAGCGGAGGTCCCGGGGCCGGGTGCCGTAGACCTCGAACCCCAGCTTTTTGTAGAGCCCCATAGCGGGCGCGTTGCCGGCGATGACCTCCAGCTCCGCCTGCTGGTAGCCGCACTCCTTGGCGATTTTCAGCAGCTCAGTGAGCATCAGCGTCCCCAGGCCCTGCCCGCAGAACTCCTGGTACAGCGCGATGCCGATATCGCACCGGTGGAGGACCCTCAGCTTGTCACCGTGGGAGTTTATGGCGCAGTTGCCCGCATAGCGGCCCTCCACGAAGGCCAGGAGCATAAGGTCCCGCTCCGCCTCGTTCTTCCTGCGGATGAACTGGACCTCGTCCTCCACGGTGAGGGTCTGCTCCTCCGGCTCCCGCAGGAGGAAGCGGCTCTCGGCGGCGGTGGCCTGGAGGTAGGCGATGAGGGCTTCCGCGTCGCGCTCCTCCGCGCTGCGCAGGACCACTTTCCTGCCGTCTTGGAGTGAAAACGTCTTTTCTTGATAGATCATGGTATTTTCTCCCTTCTCTCTACTGCTCGTCATACCCGAAGGAGCGGATATAGTTCAAATTGTCCCGCCAGTTCTCCTTGACCTTCACCCAGGTCTGCATATAGACCTTCGCGCCCATAAAGCGCTCGATGTCCTCCCGGGCGTGGGAGCTGATCTTTTTGAGCGTGGCGCCGTTCTTGCCGATGATGATGCCCTTGTGGCTGGCCTTTTCGCAGTAAATGGTCACGTCCAGGTCAATGATTCCGCTGTCCCGTTCGGAGAACTTCGTCACTTCGATGGCGGTGCCGTGGGGGACCTCCTTGTCCAGGTTCCGAAGAAGCTTCTCCCGCACGATTTCCGCCGCTACCTGCCGTTCCGGCTGGTCGGTGGTCATCCCGTCGGGGAAGAGCTGGGGGCCCGGGGCGGCGTACTTCTCCAGCTGGGTCATGAGCTCCTCCAGGCCGTCCTTCTCCTGGGCGGAGATGGGGATGATGGCGTCGAAGTCATAAGCGGCGCTGTAGGCGGCCATGACCTCCAGGAGCTGGGCCTTTTCGACGGTGTCGATCTTGTTGATGACCAGCACGGCGGGGAGGCGCTCCTCCCGGATGCGGTCGATGAGGGCCTGCTCGGGGGCACCCACGTTGGCGATGGGCTCCACCAGGAGGCACACCGCCTCCACGTCCGCCACCGAGTCTTTGACCACCTTCACCATGTAGTCCCCCAGCCGGGTGCGGGCTTTGTGGAAGCCGGGGGTGTCCAGGAAGATGAACTGAGTGTCCCCCTGGTTCACCACGCCGCAGATGCGGTTTCGGGTGGTCTGGGGCTTGGAGGAGACGATGGCGATCTTCTCGCCCACCAGGGCGTTGACCAGGGTGCTCTTGCCCACGTTGGGGCGGCCTGCGATGGTGACCATAGCAGTCTTCGTGATGTTTTCCATAGAGATGATCCTCAACTTTCTGAAATTTCCGGCATTGAGCGGTTCGCCGGGTTTTTATCACAATCCAAAATGTTCCGCTAGGATATGCAGGACTTCTTCCCTGGTGTCGCTTTCAAAATCCGATCGCGTATAGGTAAAAAATCCCGTGTGCCGCCAATCGGCCTCCATAGGTGGGTGGTAGAGGGTCCAGGCGCGGAAGTTTTTCAGCGCGGCCTCCGGGTCCCTGCACCGCTGTATCTGCTCCATCATGAACCGCTTGTCCGGGTCATCCCGGTCAAAAAAGCGGGTGGCGGTGATGTCCGGCGGGTCGCAGAGCAGGAGGGCCACATGGTGGTAGTCGGAGATCTCCCGCAGAATTTCCACGGGGATGTTGGTGTCCACGATGACCTTTTCTCCTCCGGCGGACAGCCGCAGGAGCTCTAGGATCTCCACCTCGACGCACTCCCGGGACACCTGCTCCGTCCAATTCCAGTGCTCCTCCGGCGTCATGCTCAGCCACTCCTCCCAGCCGCTCATGGTGTCGAAATAGCAGAGCCCGGGCTGTTTCCAGCGGGAGAGCTTGTCCCGCGGGAAGGCGTCGTGGTAGTTTTCACCGCAGTGGATCATGCCGTACCGCTCGGAGAGCAGTTTTACCATAGTGGACTTTCCGGCATAGCTGTGGCCGTTGATGAAGTACACATTTTTCAAGTAGTGTTTGATAAGATTATCGCTGATCTGTATTTTCATAAGCGTCTTTCTCTTTTACCGTAAAAAGCGTTGAATGATGAAGTGACACATAAAATAGCTGTAGGGCGCTCATCGCTCCAGCCCGATCTCCGCCATAATGGCCTCCTCCCGCGCCCGCATCCGGGCTTTCTGGGGCCCCTCGTCCAAATGGTCGTACCCCAGCAGATGGAGCACGGAGTGGACCACCAGATAGGCCAGCTCCCGGCGGTTGGAGTGTCCGTACTCCTTGGCCTGGGTCCGGACCCGCTCCAGGGAGAGGACCATGTCCCCCAGGGGCACCAGGCCGGTGGCGGGATCTGCGTCCTCCTCCCCGGGCAGCTCCCCCGGCGTCAGGGCGAAGGCGGGGAAGCTGAGCACGTCCGTGGCCGCGTCCACGCCCCGCATCTCCAGGTTGAGGGCGTGGATGCCCCCGTTGTCCGTGACGGCCACGTCAATCTCGCAGGGGAAGTCGATCCCCTCCGCCGCCAGGGCCGTGCGGATGGCCCGCCGGATGAGGGCCCGCAGGCCGTCGTTCACCCCCGGCACGTCTGCGGTGACGGGGAGATAATGCCGTTTTGCCATATTATTTGATCCTCAGTACTTTCCTCAGATGTTCCGCATACTGCTGCTGTCACCGCCCCAGCCGGAAGCGGAGCAGCAGCTTCTGTCGGGCCGTCTTTCCGTACAGGTCGGCGGTGAACTCCACCCGGGTGCCCCGCCGCTCCCGGAAGAAGTAGACCTCGCAGCGGCCTGCGGTCTCCCGGTTGTCCAGCTCCACGGCGTACCATCTGGGCGGGGCGAAGGCGGCCACCCGGAAGACGGTGAGCATCTCCTCCGTGAGGCCCCAGTCCTCGGTCACGATGATGGGGCCGTCCCTGGGCTCGTGGACCGTACCCGGACCGTTGGGCCAGTCCCAGTAGATAGGGTCCGTCACCGCCCGCCACACCTGTTCCGGCGTGCGGGGGAAAAACGCCTCGATCGTCTGCTTCGGCACCGCGCCAGCACCCCTCTTTCTCGGCATGGGGCATTCAGCCCCGCTTGCGCTTGCTGTTACTGCTGCTGTTGCTGTAGTAGTCGTCATAGGCCTTGATGATCCGCTGGACCATCACATGGCGCACCACGTCCTGGGCGGTGAGCTCCCGCAGGCCGATACCCTCCACGTTTTTGAGCACCCGCACCGCCTCCTTGAGGCCGGAGGTCTTGTCGGCGGGCAGGTCGATCTGGGTCACGTCCCCGGTGATGACCACCTTGGAGCCGAAGCCCATGCGGGTGAGGAACATCTTCATCTGCTCCCGGCTGGTGTTCTGGGCCTCGTCCAGGATGATGAAGCTGTCGTCCAGGGTCCGGCCCCGCATGTAGGCCAGGGGGGCCACCTCGATGTTCCCCCGCTCCAGGTACTTGTGGTAGGTCTCCGCGCCCAGCATGTCGAAGAGGGCGTCGTAAAGGGGGCGCAGGTAGGGGTCCACCTTGCTTTGCAGGTCCCCGGGCAGGAAGCCCAGGCGCTCCCCGGCCTCCACCGCCGGGCGGGTGAGGATGATGCGGTTGACCTGTTTCTCCCGGAAGGCGGCCACCGCCGCCGCCACGGCCAGGTAGGTCTTCCCCGTACCTGCCGGACCCACGCCGATGGTCACGGTGTTTTTCATGATGGACTCCACGTACTGCTTCTGCCCGATGGTCTTGGGCTTGACGGGGCGGCCCTTGGCGGTGATGCAGATGACGTCCTGGGTCAGCTCGCTGACCTTATCCTCCTGACCGCTCCGGGCCAGGCCGATGACATAGCGCACGGTCTGTTCGCCGATGTTCTCCCCCCGGCTGGAGAGGGTCAAAAGGGCGTTGAGGGCCTTGACGGCCAGCATGGTATCCTCCGGCTCGCCGGTGATACGGAGCTCCCCCTCCCGGTTGGTCACCGAGACCTGGAACTCCGTCTCGATGAGCCGGATGTTCTCGTCAAAGGAGCCGAAGACGTTCACCGCCTGTTCCAGGCGCTCGATCTCTATCTTTTGTTCCATAAATATTGTTTCCTTCCTGTGTAGCTGCTGGCCCTACTCCGGCGCGTCCACGAACCGCCCGATTTGCTCCAAACACTCGGCGGAGAGCGTGACCAGGAGGGTGTCCCCCTCCGTCTGCCATGTCACGTCCCGGTCCAGGACCTCTCCCTCCTCCATGGCATCCTCCAGGCGGGCGGAGAGGACCTTTTCCGCGAGGATGACGGCCTCCTCCTGGGCCCGCTCCCGCTCTGTGAGGGTGTAGGGACGCAGGTGCTCGGTGACCATGGTCACGGGCAGGGCCACGTCCCCGGGCAGGGTCCACTTGTCCTGACTTACTATTTTATCATAAGTATCCCCTGGAATGCTACTGCTAAAATAGAAATTTATCCGTTTTTTTCCGATCAGGACCGCCCGGCGGACCTTCTCGTCCCCGGTATAGGTCTTGACCTGCTTGGTCAGGGGCACCCGGCACTGGAGGGTGTACCAGGTCCGGCCGTAGACCTTCCCCATGCCCCGCAGGTAGCGCACGCCGCCGAAGTCGTTTTGCACCACGCCGGAGATGAGGAGCTGACCCTCCCGGACCGTGGTCCCCGGAAGGACCTGCTTCTCGCCGTCCCAGGGCTGGATGGCGGTGACCAGGGCGTCCTTGGCGGCCACGGTGTTGCCGGGGTCCCGGCGGCTGACGATCTCCGGGGCGAAGACCCGCTCCCGCACCTGGACATAGGCCCGGCATCCCCGGACGTTGACGGCGATGTAGCTGAGCTCCGGCATCTCCAGGAGGATGTTGTTTCGGAGGACCGCCGAATTCACGGCGTAGCTGTAGGTTCCGAAGCCCACGCCCTGTTTTTCCAATGCCCGCAGGATTGCCTGGTCGGAGACGGTCTTGTTGCCCTCGATCTCGAAGTCCCAGATGAAGAGGGAGCTGTAAAAGAGCAGGAGCACCCCCGCCGCCAAGCTGCCCCAGAGGGCCACCCGGCGGCGCATCCGTCCCAGGAAGAAGGGCGTGCCCTTCCAGCTGACGGCGGTCATGTCGCAGTCGATCCGTTTGGTCAGCTTTCGCAGGCGCTTCCAGTCCCGCCGGGTGGTGGTGAAGGTGAAGGCCACCGGCGATTCCCACCGGATGTCCCAGAAGGCGACGGCGTACTCCGCGCACAGGTTCAGCACCCGCTCCGGGAAGCCGCTCTCCACCCGGCCCGTCACCTCCCCCTTCAGGAGGTTCACGA
Source organism: uncultured Oscillospiraceae bacterium (assembly GCA_910587785.1). Lineage (GTDB taxonomy): Bacteria > Bacillota > Clostridia > Oscillospirales > Oscillospiraceae > Pelethomonas. Next base: position 26,748 of record CAJUOA010000034.1, read on the forward strand.
TCCGCTTCATCATCTCACTTCACCCACTCCACCTGGGAGATGCTCCCTTTGATCCGCAGCGCCTCCCCGGTCATGCTCACCAGGGCAAGCCCCTCCCCGCGGACCCGGATGATGAGATTTTCCCCGTTGATGGCGATCTCCTCCCCGCTGTAGGAGAGAATGCCCCTGTGCTGTTCCATAAAAAACTCCTGGTTCCCCACAACCTCGATGTGGGGCAGGCCCGCTACCACGTCCGCAGGCAGGTCGAACAGCTCCGCCGCCTCGCTCAATACTGCTTTTCCTTTTTTCAGCTTTTCCATGGTACCTCCAAGTTTTTTCCTGACTTCTTCGACATGATTCTATTTGATAGCCCCGGGGGCTCCGCGCCCCCGGACCCTCGGTGACTTTTTCCGCGTGGAAAAAGTC
>CAJUOA010000035.1 GCA_910587785.1 uncultured Oscillospiraceae bacterium
ATGGGGCCCTCGGCGGCGTCCACCAGGAGGATGACGCCGTTGACCATCTTGAGGATGCGCTCCACCTCGCCGCCGAAGTCGGCGTGGCCGGGGGTGTCGACGATGTTGATCTTGGTGTCGCCGTACTGGATGGCAGTGTTCTTCGCCAAAATGGTGATGCCCCGCTCCCGCTCCAGGTCGCCGGAGTCCATGACCCGGTCCACCACCTCCTGGTTCTCCCGGTAGACCCCGCCCTGCTTGAGCATCTCGTCCACCAGGGTGGTCTTGCCGTGGTCGACGTGGGCGATGATGGCGACGTTTCTCAGTTTTTCGTTTCTCATGTATCTACAGCTCCTTGGCTAGTATGGCAATTCAACCTATACAGTATAATGCCTCGCCCTGCCCATTTCAACCCATGATTTTGACAAGATTTCAACTTTTCACCGGGGATTTCCCGGTGCAATCTACACGGGGCCCTGCCGGAGCTCCACGGCGAGGCCCGGATTCTCCGCCGCCGCGTCCTCCAGGACGCCCAGCAGGGCCCTGCCGTAGGGCCCCAGGTTTTCCGTGATGAGCGGGGCGTTTTGCACCACCAGCCGGGTCTCCCCTATCCGGGTGGAGAGGAGGTCGAAGAGGGCGTCCAGGTTCCTGCCGTAGTACGCCGGGAGGCAAAGGCGCGCCGCCAGGTGGTCGTGGGCGGCCTCCCGGTCCGTCATGGCGGCGGCGTCGAGAAAGATCGTCTCCACGGCTATTCCTCCCCGTAGAGCAGGGTGAAGCTCTCGTAGTGGTCCTCGGTGTAGTAGATGAGGCCGTCGCTGGAGAAGATGATCCGCTTGGCCCCCCGGCTGGTCTCGCCGATGGTGTCGATGTCGCACTCGTAGTAGGTGCGGCCCTTCTCGCTGGGGAGCAGGCCCTCCCGGTTGCCGAAGCGGTCCCCGCCGATGGCGCATCCCGGGGCGTAGCGCTCCACGGACCCGCCGGACCAGCCCAAGTCCCGGGCCTCCTGCTTGGTGATGTAGTTGTCCGGCAGGTGGTCGTAGGTATGGAGGTACAGCGACACGTCCTCCATACTGTTGTAGGACCCGTCCTCGGCGATGGCCGGGAGGTCCTCGTAGGGGGCGTCATCCTCCGCGCCTGCGGCGGTGCCGGGGTCCTCAGGGACGGCGGGGGGCTCCTCCGGCTGAGTGGCGGGCGTCTCCTCCGGCTCCGCCGGGGCCACGGGGAGCGTGACCTTCTCCGGCGGCTGGGAGGGCTCGGCCGTGGGCACAGTCACGCCATAGACTTCTGTGAGACCGTCCGCGCCGCCGATGATGCCAACGTCGCAGGCCGTCAGGGCGAGCACGGACAGGACGGCCAAAAGGCAAAACAGTTTCTCTTTCATGGTTTCCTCCTTGCGTTGAGTCCCGACCATTCTACCAGGAAATGCGGCGGTTTGCAACCGGTGGTTTCAGGGAGGACGGATAAAGACCCCAGAAGGGCCCGGCGGACAACCCACCCCGCCGGGCCCTCCCAGGTTTGGATAGGGAGTCAGCAGATTTAAGTGTAGTACTGCGCCTGGGCCTCCCAGAGGCGCTCGTAGGTGCCTCCCGCCTCAGCCAGGAGGCCGTCGTGGGTGCCGGACTGGACAATACTGCCGTTCTCAAACACCGCGATCCGGTCGCAGAACTTGCAGGAGGACAGGCGGTGGCTGATGTAGATGGCGGTGCGGTCCTCGATGAGGGTGTCGAACCCGGCGTAGACCTCGGCCTCGGCGATGGGGTCCAGGGCGGCGGTGGGCTCATCCAGGACGATGAAGGGCGCGTCCTTGTACAGGGCCCGGGCGATGGCGATCTTCTGGGCCTCGCCCCCGGAGACCTCCACGCCGGAGGTGTCAAAGTCCCGGTACAGGTAGGTGTCCAGGCCCTGGGGCAGGCTCTCCAGGCGCCCGGCGAGGCCAGCGGTCTCCAGGGCGTTCCGGGCGCGCTTGCGGTCGTACTCCATGGCTCCCGCCACGTTTTCACCCAGGGGCTGGGAGAGGAGCTGGAAGTCCTGAAACACCACCGAGAAGATGGCGAGATACTGGTCGTAGTCGTATTTGCGGATGTTGATGCCGTTTAAGAGGATCTCCCCCTCCGTGGGGTCGTACATCCGGCAGAGGAGCTTTATCATGGTAGTCTTGCCGGAGCCGTTGGGCCCCACCACCGCCAGGCGCTCCCCTACCTTGAACTTCAGGTTCACGTCCTTGAGCGCCCAGTTCCCGCTCCCGGGGTAGCGGAAGCTCACGTGGCGGAATTCCACGTCGTACTCCCGGTCCGAGCGCTTCTCCGTGGTCAGGGACCCCTGGTACATGTCGTTCGTCAGGTCCAGGAACTCGAAGACCGTGCGCAGGTACACCGTGTTGGTCCGCAGGATCGCGAGGGACCGCAGCAGCTCGCTCACACCCCCCGCCAGGGACGTGATGGCCCCCACGTACTGGGCGATCTGCCCCACGCCGAAGGCCCCGGCCCAGGCTTTCAGGCACACGTACACATAGGCGATGCCGGTGATGGAGCGGGTGACCGCCGTGCCCGCCGCAATGTCCAGCCCTATGGGGCCCCGGCACCAGCGGGCGATCTGACTGGACTCGTCAAAGGTGTTGTTGCTCAGATACTGAGGGCCAAAGAAGCCGTCCTGGGCATAGGTGCGGATGTCCAGGGCCCGGGAACGCTCTTTGAAGGCGATGTAGCCAAAAAAGCTGAAAAAGCGGTTGGAGGCGGTGCCCATGTCGGAGTAGCGGGCGAAGTAAGCCTCGGCCTTGCTGAAGAACAGGGGGGCCAGCAGTGCCGCCGCCAGCAGTGCCGCCCCAAAGCCCAGCCCCATCAGGGGGCTGTTGAGCCAGGCGAGGGCACTGCCCTCCGGCACCCGCTGGGTGAAGAGGGTCACGGAGAGGATCACACCGCCCAGAATCCTGAATACGATGGGCAGGCCGTTTTCGATATCCCCCAAGGTCCGGCGCAGGCCCCAGGAGGCGAAGTTGTCCACCTGGACGATGCGGTCATAGAGTTCCTTGGTCTTGGGGTCATCCAGGCGGGCGAAGTCCATGGACTGCATCTTCCGGGCCAGGAGGAACCAGAAGCTGGTGGAGTCCATCATATCCTCGGCGTTGTACAGCCGGCGGAACACCGCCGCCGCGCCCATGAACACCGCCCCGCTGAGGGCCGCCAGAACCGCGAGAAGGATCATCCGGTCCATGCGCCGCGCCCCGGCCACCTCCCCCAGGAGCTGGGCGGAGAACCAGAGGGACAGATAGGGGGCCGACGCCTCGAAGAACGCGCCCCAGGCCTTGTAGATGAGGACTTTGGGCATCAGCTCCCACCAGATTTTCGCTGCCCGCCAGTTGAGGCGCAGGGCCTCCTTCGCGGAGGGCTGCTCTGTTTTAGACTGCTTCGACATACTCGCTGGCTCCTTCCTTGTAGTACTTGCTCTGAATCTCAAAGAGCTCCGCGTACCGGCCGTTTTGGGCCAGGAGCTCCTCGTGGGTGCCGCTCTCGGCGATATGGGCCCCCTCCAGCAGGAGGATGCGGTCGCAGAAGCGGGTGGAGGCTAACCGGTGGCTGATGAAGAGGGAGGTCTTCCCGGCGGAGAGGCCGCTGTAGCGCTGGTAGAGGTCGCTCTCCGCGATGGGGTCCAGGGCGGCGGTGGGCTCGTCCAGGACCAGGACTGCCCCGTCCTTGTACAGCGCCCGGGCCAGCATCAGCCGCTGCATCAGCCCGCCGGAGAGCTGTTCCGCCTCCAGGTATACGTCCTTATCCAGCTTTGTCTCCAGGCCCTGGGGCAGGCTCTCCACCTTCTCCAGAAGACCCGCCATGTCCAGGCACTGCCGCACCCGGTCCAGGTCCACCCCGGCTGCGCCCTCTGTCTGCTGGGTGACGTTCTCCGTGATGGACCCGGCCAGGACGGAGAAGTCCTGGAACACCGCGCCCAGAAGCTTGTAGTAGTCCCGGCGGTTGTACTGCCGGATATCCTGCCCGTTGAGGAGCACCGTGCCCTCCGTGGGGTCCAGGAAGCCGCAGAGGAGCTTTACAAGCGTGGTTTTCCCTGCGCCGTTGAGGCCCACGATGGCCAGCTTCTCTCCGGCGGAGATGGTGAGGTCAATGTGGCTGAGGGTGTCCTTCTCCGCGCCGGGGTAGCGGAAGGACACGTCCCGGAGCTCCAGGGTGTAGCGCCCCGCAGGGTCCCTCGGTACGTCTGGTGCCTCCTCGAAGCGGAAGGTCTCTTTCTCCTCCAGGAACTCCCGGGCCTGGGAGAGGTCCAGGGTCTGCTGGCGGAGGACGGTGAAGTTGGTGAGGATGCCGTTGACCCACCCGGCAAAGCCGCTGATGGCGGAGAAGTAGAGCAGGAAGGACGCGGCGCTGAGATTCCCCTGCCCCACCTGCCAGATGAGCCAGGCGTAAGCCGCGCCGTTGCGGGCCAGGGTCAGAAGTACGTCGATGAGGTCCGCCTTGATGAAGATGCGGCACTCCCGCTGGTAGAAATCGTAGAGGAGGCGCTTCGACTTTCCGGCGATCTCCTCCAGCCACGGGGCCAGGCCGAAAATGCGCACGTCCTTGGACAGCTTTGCGTCCACCATCCGGTCCCGGGCGTAGTAGATGCCCTTCCACACCCGGTCGGACTCCTCCCGGTGGCGGTAGCGCCAGCTGCTTGCCCGCTGGGCGGCGAAAAAGCCCAGGACCGACGTCACCAGCACCACCGCCACCACCGCCGGGTTCAGGGCGCTCAGGAGCACCAGCCAGAGGATGAAGGTGACGAGGTTTTGCAGCAGCTCCACCAGGATGGTCCAGAAGTATTCGGAGGGGGCGCGGTTGTTATTGGTGGTGCTCTTGGCCTTCTCCGCCCGGGCGAGGAAGCCGGGGTCCTGGGTGTTGGGGTAGGAGGTGCGGCAGAACTTGAGGTGCAGATCGTTGTTGATGCTGGAGCGCACCTGGATGCGGCCGAAGAGGGAGTTCTGCTCGAAGTAGTCCCGGCCCCCGGCGCAGAGCATCAGCCCTCCGGTGAAAAGGCCGATGGTCATCAGCAGCTCCCCCAGGGGTGCGCCCTGCTCCACCTGCCGGATCACCGCCGGTCCGGCCAGGAGCTCCAGGAGGTTCAGCGCCACCTGGCAGAGGATGAGGGCCGCCGCGTAGGGCAGGACGGTCATCGAGTGCTTCGCCGCCCGGCGGACCATCCACCAGGACATCTGGAAGAGGTTGTATTTGGGCTTTGGGGCCCTGTTTTTTTCTTCAGGCATGGGGGTTGCTCCTTTCTAGGCTTTACTGTTAAAACGAATTGGCGTGGGAAAGTGTCCACGGTTTGGGGAGATTTTCCTCCGTTTTTCTGAGATGCCCTGAGTATAGCACAAAAAATCCCCGGCGCACATTCCGGGGATGAAATGCCGTTTCTGGGGGACGAATTGCAGATTTGGCCCGGGACAGCGCAGGGGCAGACGCCGTCCCGGCATCTGCCCCCATTGGTATGTATCACTCCGCGCCCCCCGCCCGGACCATCTGGACAAAGGCGGAGAAATAGGCGTTCATATCCGGCGTACGATCGTCCCAGTAGGGCCCCGTCAGGCGCTCGGGGTGGAACTGGGTGCCCCAGATGAGGCCGGATGTGTGCTCATAGGCCTCCACCAGGCCCTCCGGGGACCAGGCTGTGGGCCGCAGGCCCTCCCCCAGATTCCGCACCGCCTGGTGGTGGGTGCTGTTGACGTGGAAGTCCGTGCCGTAGAGCCGCCCCAGCACCGAGTCCGCCTCGGCCCGCACCGGGTGGCGGAGCGCCCGGTCCATGTGGTGGAGGTCCTTCTGCTCCACCAGGTCCTGGTACAGGTCCCCGCCCAGGACCACGTTCACGATCTGGAATCCCCGGCAGATGGCCAGGATGGGCTTCTGCCGCTCCAGGAACGCCCGGGCGAGCGCCATCTCGTAGGCGTCCCTGTCGGGGTTCACCTTCACGGTGTCGTTGAGGACCTCCTCCCCGAAGTAGGACGGGGAGATGTCCGAGCCGCCGCTGAGCATCAGGGCGTCGCAGGCATCGGCCATGTCTTCAGCGCAGACCTCGCCGCACAGGAGGGGCAGTCCCCCGGCGGCGGCGACGGCCTCCGGATAGCTCTTGGGACAGACGATGGAGCGGATGGTGTCGCCCTCCCGGAGCGTACTGTCCGTGGAGACGCAAATGAGGGGTCTTGTCATGGTCGGATCAGTCCTTTCTGTGATGTTCGTAGGTCCGGAAGAGGACGTTCTCGTGGGAGACCGCCTCCCCGGACTCCGTGTGCTCCGTGGGGAAGCGCTGGGTGACGAGATGGGTGAACCCCAGCTTGGCCTGGAGGGCCGCGGAAACGTCGTTGCCGTCGAGGTAGCCGCACTGGATGTAGTCGAACCCCTCCTCCTCGAAGAGGCGGCGGATGACGGCCTCCAGGGCCTCGGTCATGAGCCCCCTGCGCCGGAAGTCCCGGGAGATGGCGAAGGACAGGCTCACCCCCCGCTTCCCCGCCAGGGGCTCCAGCGCCGCAAGGTCCGCCGGGACAGTGCAGACGGTCAGATCGCCGATCACCCGGCCCGTCTCCTTGAGCACCAGAACGTAGCTCCGCTCCTCGTGGTCCTTGAGCCAGTCGAAGGTCTGACGGACGTCGAGGCTGTTGCCCATGAGGCGGTTGATCTCCTCGTCCCCGCGCCAGACGGCGTAGTCGGCGAAATCTTCCTCCCGGAACTTCCGAAGGATGAGGCGGGAAGTCTCTAAAAACATGGATCAGGTCCTCCTGTCGTGTGATGCCCCCATCATACCACCTGCCGGGGGAAAGGGCAAGGGGGAATGCGAACTCCGCTCCGGGGCCCGGCCCGCAAAATTTTTTTCGTCCCCCCGCAACAAAATCCGCCGGAAAATTGTATACTCTACAGACGAGGAGGTGAGGCCGTGGCGGATAGACGCACAGCGGAGGAGATTTCCGGCATCTACCGGCGGCATGTGGGCACGGTGTATCAGGTCTGTCTGATGCTCCTGAAGAGCGTCCCGGACGCAGAGGACGCCGTACAGACCGTGTTCCGGAAGCTGCTGGAGTACGGCGGGACATTCGAGAGCCCGGAGCACGAGAAGGCGTGGCTCATTGTCACCGCCCGCAACGAGAGCAAAAACCAACTGCGGCACTGGTGGCGCACCCGGCGGGCCGATGGGGCCGCCCTGGAGAACATCGCCTGGGAGGAGCCCGGGGACGGGGCGCTGTGGGAGCTGATCCTCTCCCTGCCGGAGAAGGAGAAGATGGCGGTGTACCTGTACTACTACCAGGGGTACTCCACCGGCGAGGCGGCGGAGCTCATGGGGGCCAATCCGGCCACGGTCCGCTCCTGGCTCCACCGGGCCCGCCGCAGGCTGAAGGAACTGTGGGAGGAGGCTGACGGCGATGGCGAATGAGAGACTCAAGCGGATGTTCGACCAGGTCAGGCCCTCCCCGGAACGGGAGGAGGCCATGCTCGCGGAGCTCCTCCGGGAGGAAGAAAGGGAGGTACGGCCTATGAGACGGGATTGGAAGCGCACAGCGGTGCTCGCCCTCATCGCGGCGGCGCTTTTGGCGGCGGCGGCTCTTGCCGTGGCCACGGTGCTGGACCCGGCGTTTCTGGAGCACTTCGGCGCGGGGCCCAAGGATGAACCGCTCCTGGGGAAGACGGCGGTGGATGTGAACCTGACCGCCGAGCCGAGAGAGCTGGTGTACGTGGGGACCGGCTGTACGGCGGGCGGCCCCGCCACCGAGGATATCGGCACCTTTTTCATCCGGCAGGCGGTGGTGGACCGCCACAGCGCCAAGTTCCTCGTCGATTACACCGCCCCGGAGGGCATGGTGCTGGATGGGGATTATTACTATCCCGGTTTCGACTATGTCCTCAGAGGGGAGGAGGACTGGGACATCACCCGCTCCTCCTACTGGGTCCCCAAATGGGAGATGGTGGAGGACGAGGACCCAACGGACGGCAAGATCACGATGCTCCTCACCCTGGCCCCTACGAGCGGCGGCGACCACTTGTCCGGAAGGAGACTGCTGCTCATCTTCCGGAGACTTTGCGCGGCGGAGAACTGGGACAAGGCGATACGCGGCGAGCGGACGGTGGTGGTCGACGGCTTGTGGTACTTCCCGATGTTCACCCTCCCCGAGGAGGACCCCGGCGTGACCTATGAGATCGACCAGCCGGTGATGCTCCAAGGCCGCCGCAAGACCCTGGAGGCCGTCTATGTGTCCCCCATCTCCCTGGGGTTCGAGCTGTCGGGCTGGGCGGACACCCTCCCCAGAACGGAGGAGGATTGGGCGGACAGCGTGGCCCTGGTCACGAGAAAGGGGGAGCGCATCCCCGTGGTGGACGCGTCCGAGATGATGAACGGGTACGCGGGCCCCGAATCTGGGTACTTCTACTACCGCCCCGAGCGGATCATCGACCCGGAGGAGATCAAGGCAGTGGAGTTCTTCGGGCAGACCATCGACCTCAAATAGCGTAAAAAAGAGCCCCGGGCAAACTGCCCGGGGCCCACGTGCGCTATAGCAGGACCTCTGCCAAGATGCCCAGCACCAGCAGATGGGCGGGGTAGAAGCAGTAGAAGAACCACTTGGAGAAGGTCCTCCCCCGCTCCATGCGCTCTCCGTTGTAGAGGCACACGACGCACACCCCCGCCGCCGCCACGCCGGAGGCGTAGAGGAGCTCCAGGCCCAACCGGGCCCCGGTGAGGCCCTGCATCGTGCCGCTTGCGAGCAAAAACGCGCCGAAGAGGGCCGTGGCGAGGCCGTAGGCGACGGCGGTCTTTTTCCGGTCCCCCTCTGCCCAGAGGAAGAAAAGGGTGTAGACGGGGGCCAGCAGAGCCCAGTCGCAAAAGAGGCTCGCAAACACCAGGAGCACCTTCGCGCCGGTGCGCAGGGCTGGATTCTCCACATTTTTATGTACACAGATGATCAAGAAGCAGATGGAGAGGGTGAAGAGCATATTGAGGTTCCCAAACCCCAGGGCGTAGTAATAGGGGATCTCGGAGAGGATGGCGAACAGCAACAGGCGCAGGAAGTACTTCTTCTTTGACCGGGTGTAGCCGTAGCCCTCCACCATGAAATAGACCATCACCGGGGCGGTGAAGTAGCCTATGCCGGTGAAGACGGCAAACAGGGTGCTCCCGTGGTCCAGGAAGACGTGGGCAAAGTGGTTGAGGAGCATGGTGGCCATGGCGATGTACTTGATGGCGTCCCGGTTGAGACAGCGCAGGCGGCTTTCTTCTGGCATATGGATGCCTCCCTTCGTCTGACACTATATATCTCATAGTACTTCTTGTCAAGAAGTATCTTACGGCTTAAATAAATCTTAATAAGAGCGGCGAAATACCGGTATTACAGGCTGTCCGGGGTATACTCCCCGAACCCCTCCCCCACGATCTCGTGGGCCTCGCAGACGATGATGAAGGCGTTGGGGTCCACCTCTGTTACAAGGGCCTTGATGGTGCCAATCTGGCTGGGCTTGAAAGCGCAGAGGATTACCTGCTTGTCGTCCCCGTGGTAGCCGCCCTTGCCTTGCAGGAGCGTCACCCCCAGCTCCAGGTCCAGGATGCGGCGGGTGATCTCGGCGCTCTCGGCGCTGATGATGTAGGCCATCTTGGCGCCCACGGAGCCGTAGACCACCGCGTCCATGGCGAGGCTGGAGATATACATGCCGATGATGCCGTAGAGGGCGGTATTGACCTGCCGGAAGACCAGGCTGTAGAGGCTGACCACCGCCACGTCGATGATGAGGCACAGCCGCCCGATGGAGAGGTGCCGGATGCGGTACTTGAGCAGGCGGGCGGCCAGCTCCGTGCCGCCGGTGGTGGCGCCCACCGTCAGCATCAGGGCCATGGCCGCGCCAACGGTCACGCCGCCGTAGACGCAGGCGAGAAGGGGTTCGTCCATGGGCTGGAAGGTGTAGACCGCGTCCAGGCCGTCGATCATCAGGTTGCTGACCACCGTGGCGAAGAGGGAGGAGATCAGAATCTTCAGCCCCTGCCGCCGCACGCCCAGAATAAAGAGGGGCACGTTCATCAGGATGACGATGGTACCCACCGGCAGGAAGGGGAGCAGGCGGTTGAAGATCTGTCCCACGCCGGTGAAGCCCCCCATGGCGATGTTGTTGGGCTGAAAGAACCACTGGAAGCTCACCGCGTAGATGGCGCAGCCCAGGGTGATGACCCCGTAGTCCCGCAGCAGGCGCAGGGCGGGATGTTTGCTCTTCATAGGACCTCTCCTCTCTCAGGGGATGCGGAAAAACCGCTTCCCGTTCTCCGTAGTGATCCGGGCGCACTCCTCGAAGGAGATGCCCTTCACTTCCGCCAGCTTCTCGCAGGTGTAACGGACCAGCCGGGAGTCGCAGCGCTCCCCCCGCCGGGGCACGGGAGCCATATAGGGGCTGTCCGTCTCTACCATCAGCCGCTCCAGGGGCACGGCCTGGGCGGCCTCCACCGCCCTCCGGGCATTCTTGTAGGTCAGGACGCCGGTGAAGGAGATCATCCACCCCAGCTTTACCAGCTCCCGTGCCATCTCCGCACTCCCGGAGAAGCAGTGGAACACCCCCCGCACCCGGGGGAACGCCCGGACCACCGCCAGGCTGTCGGCATGGGCCTCCCGGTCGTGGACGATCACCGGCAGGTCCAGCTCCTCCGCCAGGGCCATCTGGTCCCGGAAGACCTTTTGCTGAAACGCCCGGGGCGGGTTCTCCTCCCAGTAGTAGTCCAGGCCGATCTCCCCGACGGCCACCGCCTTGGGCCGCTTGAGAAGATCCCGGAGGACATCCAGGTCCTCCTCCCGGCAGGGCGCGCAGTTCTCCGGGTGGTACCCCGCCGCCGCGTAGACGTGGGGCCAGCGCTCCGCGAGTGCCGCCGCCGTCCGGGAGCTGGGCAGGTCGCACCCAGGGTTTACCACCAGGGACACCCCCTGGTCCGGGAGGGACGCGAGGACCGTGTCCCGGTCCGCGTCGAATTTCGGGTCGTCGTAGTGGGCATGGGTGTCGAAGAGCATAGTTCCCCCTCCTTTTATTCGTAAAAGCGTCTTTATCATACCACAGGGGTGGGAGAAATTGCAACTTCTTTTCCGTTTCCCGGATAGATGCTTCTATTCGGAAGCGGAAGAACGATCCCCCCTGTTCTTCTCACAAAAACACTCTCTATGTATTGTAGAAAAAGGAGAAATGCCCCCTCTTGACCAAATCTAGGGGTTGACGAAACCGGAAAAATAGGGTAAAATGCATCTGTAACTATTTTGTAACTCTTTGTGCCAACCGTACGTTCGGAGGAATCAAATCTATGGCTCAAGAACATAAAGGACGCAAAAACACCCCCGCAAAGCAGTCCTCCGCCAGGACGGGCCGCCCCCAGCGAAAGCCCAGCTATCAGGACCGCCGCCAGTTTCCCGAGTCCGCCAGCACCTACCGGCAGGCCAAACTCCTGCTCCTCGGATGTATGCCCGCCCTGCGCCAGACCCTGCTGGAACTGTGGAGCACCCTGCGCTCCAAACTCTCCGCCCTCACCATCCGCCGCCGTCTGGAGACTATGACGCCTCCTAAACTGGCCCACACCGCCCTCTTCCTGGCGGCAAGCCTCGCCATCGCCGTCTTTGCCGTCTACCAGGTCCTCTATACCACCGCCACCACCGTGGTCTTCGACGGCGTCGAGCTCGCTACCGTCGCCTCCGAGGCCGAGGCTGAAGCCGCAAAGCACTCCGTGGAGCGCTCCATCTCCAGCGTCCTGGGACGCAACTACACCCTTGAATCCAACAAGGTCTCCTACTCTACCGGCCTCGCCTACCGCAGCGCCGTGGTGGATGAATCCAAACTGGAGGAGGCCCTCAGCAACTCCCTGCGGGTGGTCGAGCACGGCTACGCCCTCTACGTCGGCGGCGAGTTCATCGGCGCCACCCAGACTGAGGGCGCTTTGGACGAACTCCTTAATCAGGTCGCCGCCCCCTACCGCAACGAGAACACCGTGTCCATCGACTTCGTCGAGGGCATTGAGATCCGCGAGTGCGACCTCCCCGTGGAAAAATTCACCAACCTGGGCGAAGTCGCCCTCCTGCTCAACAGCACTAAGGCCGGCGAGGTCACCTACGTCGTCGAGAAAGGCGACGTCTGGAGCGTCATCGCCCAGGACAACAACATGACCAACAGCGACCTCCTGGCTCTCAACCCCGGCTATGACATCGACAGGCTCCAGATCGGCGACGAGCTCCTCATCAGCAACGCCGTGCCCTACCTCACCGTGCGCTCCGTACAGATGGAGTACTACGTGGCCGACATCCCCTATGAGATCGAGTACGTGGATGACGACTCCATGTACATCGGCGACACCCGGATCATCACCAAGGGCGAGTACGGCAAGGCCGACACCGCCGCCTGTGTCACCTACGAGGGCACCGAGGAGATCAAGCGCATCATCGAGTCCGAGACCATCCTCTCCGCCCCCGTCACCGAGGTCCAGGCCCGCGGCACCCAGGAGCGCCCCACCTGGATGCCCACCGGTTCCTTCCGCTGGCCCACCAGCGGCACCATCACCAGCCGCTACGGCTACCGCAACATCTTCGGCGGCTCCTCCTTCCACAGCGGCATTGATATCGCCAACTCCTACGGCACCAACATCGTGGCCGCGGACGGCGGCGAGGTTGTCTACGCCGGCTGGATGAGCGGCTACGGCTACCTGGTTCAGATCGACCACATGAACGGCTATGTCACCTACTACGGCCACAACAGCAGCCTCCTGGTCAGCGTGGGCGACAAGGTCTACAAGGGCCAGCACATCGCCGAGATGGGCAGTACCGGCCGGAGCACCGGCAACCACTGCCACTTCGAGGTCCGCAAGGACGGCGAGCGGAAAAATCCCTTGGATTATCTCCCCTGATCTGTTATCTGCCCCCTGCGCCGGACCGGCGCGGGGGGCTTTTTCGTTCAATGTCACAAAAACTGCTCCCGTTTCCCGGCACCCTGGAGAAATTTCGCAGTTTCTGGAGATTTTCTGCAATTCCGCCTTGCGCTCTGCCGCCGGATGATGGTAAAATAGAGGACACATTTCTATTTGTATCCGAGCTCAAGCAGTCAACTTCCCTGCGTAAAAATGACAGCATGGAGGGCACGAACATGAGACGGGGAGAACTTTTGGAAGCATTGGACAGCGGCGCGCTCACCAACCGGCTGGCCCAGGTCTACGGCGCCGGCGCCCGCAGCGCGGCGGACCGCCTGGGGGAGCTGATGCGGGAATTCGAGTCCACCTTCCCCTGCGGCGCGGAGGCGGACACCTGGCTCTTCTCCGCCCCGGGCCGGGCGGAGCTGGGCGGCAGTCACACCGACCACCAGCGGGGCCACGGCCTCGCCGCCGCCGTGGACCTGGACACCATCGCCTGCGTGGTGCCCAACGACTCCGGCACTATCCGCATCAAGTCCCGGAACCACCGCATGGCCATCGTGGACCTGGAGGACCTGGACATCCACGAGCCGGAGACCGGCACCTCCATGGGCCTGGTCCGGGGCGTAGCCGCCCGGCTCCACCAGCTGGGCTACCAGGTGGGGGGCTTTGACGCCTACACCACAACCCGGGTCCTGCGGGGCAGCGGTCTGAGCTCCTCCGCCGCCTTCGAGGTGCTCACCGCCTCCATCATGAACCACCTCTTCTGCGGCGGGGCCCTCACGCCTCTCCAGGTGGCCCGCACTGCCCAGTATGCGGAGAACGTCTACTTCCAGAAGCCCAGCGGCCCTCTGGACCAGCTCTCCTGCGCCCTGGGGGGCGTGGTGGCCGTGGACTTCCGGGACCCGGAGGCCCCCGCCCTGCGCCGCTTCCCCCTGGACCTGACCGCCCACGGCTACGCCTTCTGCGTCCTGGACAGCCGGGCCAGCCACGCGGACCTGGTGGCGGACTTCGCCGCCATCCCCCGGGAGATGGGCCAAGTAGCCGCCTGCTTCGGCCGGGATGCCCTGCGGGACGTCCCGCCGGAGGAATTTTTCGCAAAGCTCCCCCAAGTCCGGGAGCAGTGCGGCGACCGTGCGGCCCTGCGGGCCTACCACTTCTTCCAGGAGGAGCGCCGGGTCCTGCGCCAGTGCGAGGCCCTGGACCGGGGGGACCTGCCCGCCTTCCTCCACTGCGTGCGGCAGTCGGGGCAGTCCTCCTACCTGTACCTGCAAAACGCCTCCAACTACAAGGACACCCGCTTCCAGCCCCTGGGAGTGCTCCAGGCGCTGGCGGAGGAGCTCCTGGACGGCCAGGGGGCGGTCCGGATCCAGGGCGGGGGCTTCGCGGGCACGGTGGAGGCCTTCGTCCCCCTGGACCGCCTGGAGATGTTCACCCGGGGGATCGAGGCCGCCGCCGGACCGGGGTGCTGTCATACCGTGGCGTTCCGCAGTACGGGCGCGGCGCTTTTGGTAAAATAATCCCTATGTAACGCCTTGGTTTATACTCAAAAAGGGGGGCAGCAAACAGTGAAACGGCTGATTCTAAGGATTCTGTCATTCAGTCTTCTTTTCGCGGCCATTGGTTGTTCAAAAAATACGGAGACCGCCATTGTAGATACGTTTATTGAAACACCCTCGGAGGATGTTGAGGGGCAAATGAAAGATGCGGAAGAAGTTGTCCTGAAGACTTATTGTGAAATGAGCGACGGCACATGGAAAGCGGATGACCATACATATCGGTATAAGCTCGTGATAACGGGAAGGCTAAGGAATGCCGCAAGGGACACTACCTATACGATTCTAAGCAATATAGAGGATATTTCATTTGAACAGGCATGGAAAGCAAGTGGATTAAGCAGTGATTTGAATGATTACTTTGAAACCGAGGATGCGGTTTTTGTAGCGATTAAATTAGAATGAATATTCAAAGCAACTGATGCCGAAAAAGGAGGCACTGGAAATGATCCATGAGACCATCGAGCTGGTGGTCCCCGGCGCGGACGGGGGCGCACCGCTGACGGCATATGTACCGGACAACTTCCCGGCCCTGGGGATGGACCGGCGGAGGCCCGCCCTCATCATCTGCCCCGGCGGCGGATACGAGCACATCTCCGACCGGGAGGCGGAGCCGGTGGCGCTGCGGTTCGCGGGGCTGGGCTACGCGGCCTTTGTCCTGCGCTACCACGTCGCGCCCCAGGGGCGCTGGCCGGTGCCCCAGAGGCAGCTGCTGGCGGCCATCGACCATGTGCGGGTCCACTGTGAGCGCTACCATGTGGACCCGGAGAAGGTGATCGTGCTGGGCTTCTCCGCCGGGGGACACTTGGCGGGATGCGCGGGGACCATGTGGAACAAGCCCGAGGTCTACCGCGCCCTGAAGAAGAAATCCCCCGCCTACCGGCCTGACGGCATGGTGCTGTGCTATCCGGTCATCACCAGCGGGCCGTACGGCCACCGGGAGTCCTTCCTCAATCTCCTGGGGGAGCGCTGCGACGAGCTGGCGGACACCGTCTCCCTGGAGAAGCGGGTGACCCGGAAGACGCCCCCCGCCTTCCTCTGGCACACCGCCGACGACACCCTGGTGCCGGTGGAGAACTCCCTCCTGATGGTCAAGGCCCTGGAGGCCCGGGAGGTGCCCTGTGAGCTCCACATCTACCCCCACGGACGCCACGGCCAATCCCTGGCGGACCACACCGTCTACGCCGAGGCGGATATGCACCGCCTGTCCGTGTCCTGCGGCGTGTGGGTGGAGCGGTGCGACGCGTGGCTCCGCCGCCGTTTTCTGCAAAAACAGGAGGTGCCTGTCAATGAATGAGTTTTGCGTGGCCCTGCTCCAGCTCCTGCCGGAGGAGACCCAGGAGGGCAATCTGCAAAAGGGCCTGGAGGCCTGCCGTCGGGCCAAGGCCATGGGGGCGGACCTGGCCCTGTTTCCAGAAGTTTGGAACATCGGCTACCGCCTGGAACAGCCTCCGGAGGCCCTGGCGGAGGCGGCCATCGGCCTGGAGGGCCCCTTTTTACAGGCGTTCCGGGGCGCTGCGGAGGCGCTGGACATGGCCGTCGCCGTTACCTACCTGGAGCGGTTTGCCCCCTTGCCCCGGAACACCGTGACCGTCTTCGACCGCCATGGCCGGGAGGTGCTGACCTATGCCAAGGTCCACACCTGCGACTTCGGGGACGAGTGCCGCCTCACCCCCGGGGACGGCTTCTATACGGCGGAGCTGGACACGAAAAACGGCCCCGTGGCCATCGGGACCATGATCTGCTACGACCGGGAGTTTCCGGAGAGCGCCCGGGTGCTGATGCTGCAAGGGGCGGAGGTCATCCTGGTGCCCAACGCCTGCCCCATGGAAATAAACCGCCTCTCCCAGCTCCGCGCGCGGGCCTTTGAGAACATGGTGGGCATTGCCACCTGCAACTACCCCTACGACGGCATCGACTGCAACGGCCACTCCACCGCCTTTGACGGTGTGGCCTACGGCGAGATCCGCCGGGGGGACGTGGAGGCCCGGGACACCCTCGTCGTGGAGGCCGGGGAGGCGGAGGGCATCTACCTCGCCGCCTTCCCCCTGGACACCATGCGCCGCTACCGCGCCCGGGAGGTCCACGGCAACGCCTACCGGAGGCCCTCCAAGTACGCCCTCCTCCTCTCGGAGGAGGTGCGGCCCCCCTTCCTCCGGGAGGACGCCCGGAGAGGGTGAGGGCGCGCCGTCAATATCAAAGGAGCCTCCCCCAGCCGGGGAGGCTCCTTCTCGTCTATCGTATGGACCGAAACGGCGTCACATTCCGGTCTTATTTGGCGTACTCGACCACCTTGGTCTCGCGGATGACGTGGACCTTGATCTGTCCGGGGTATTCCAGCTCGCTTTCGATGCGCTTGGCAAGTTCCCGGGCCAAAATGACCATCTGGTCCTCGCTGACCTGCTCGGGCCGGACCATGACCCGGACCTCCCGGCCCGCCTGGATGGCGAAGCTCTTCTCCACGCCGGGATAGGTGCCGGTGATCTCCTCCAGCTTCTCCAGGCGCTTGATATAGTTCTCCAGATTCTCCCGCCGTGCGCCGGGGCGGGCGGCGGAGACGGCGTCCGCCGCCTGGACCAGGCAGGCCACCAGGGTCTTGCACTCCACGTCTCCGTGGTGGGCCTGGATGGCGTTGAGGATGTCCTCTTTCTCCTTGTACTTCCGGCAGAACTCCACGCCCAGATTCACATGGGTGCCCTCGTACTCGTGGTCCAGGGCCTTGCCGATGTCGTGGAGCAGGCCGGCCCGCTTGGCGGCGTAGACGTCCAATCCCAGCTCCGAGGCCATGAGGCCCGCGATGTGGCTGACCTCGATGGAGTGCTGGAGGACGTTCTGTCCGTAGCTGGTGCGGTAGTGGAGGCGGCCCAGCATCTTCTGGACCTCCGGGTGCAGGCCCCGCACGCCGGTCTCCAGGGCGGCGCGCTCGCCCTCGCTCTTGATGACGGCGTCCACCTCCCGGCGGGCCTTCTCCACCATCTCCTCGATGTGGGTGGGGTGGATGCGGCCGTCGGCGATGAGCTTCTCCAGGGCCACCCGGGCCACCTCCCGGCGCACGGGCTCGAAGCAGGAGACGGTAATGGCCTCCGGGGTGTCGTCGATGATGAGGTCCACGCCGGTGAGGGTCTCGATGGTGCGGATGTTGCGGCCCTCCCGGCCGATGATGCGTCCTTTCATCTCGTCGTTGGGCAGGGGGACGACGCTGACGGTGATCTCGGAGGCGTGGTCGGCGGCACAGCGCTGGATGGCGGTGGCCACGATCTCCTTGGCGCGGGCGTCGGCCTCCTCCCTGGCGCGGGCCTCGATCTCCTTGATCTTGAGGGCGGCCTCGTGGGTCACCTGGCTCTCCACCTGGGAGATGAGGTAGTTTTTTGCCTCCTCGGCGGTGAAGCCGGAGATGCGCTCAAGCTCCTCGGTCTGGCTCTGCTTGATGCGCTCAATGTCCTCCTGGGCCCGGTCGGCGTCGGCATGCTTCTGGGCCAGGGCCTCCTCTTTACGCTCAATGTTCTCTGTTTTCCGGTCTAAGTTCTCTTCCTTCTGCTGCAGGCGCCGCTCCTGTTTTTGCAGGTCGGCCCGGCGGCTCTTCTCTTCCTTCTCGTATTCGGCGCGGCTTTGCAGGATTTCTTCCTTTGCCTCCAGCAGGGCCTCGCGCTTTTTGCTCTCGGAGTTCTTGATGGCCTCGTTGATGATCCTGCGGGCCTCGTCCTCCGCACTGGAGATCTCTTTTTCCGAAACCTTTTTCCGGTAGAAGTACCCGAGAAGGAAGGAAACGACCGCCGCAAAAATGATCGCAATGGCGACGATCAGCGGCAATGGCATAGTTTTCCTCCTTACATGTGCGTTCTTCTCAAAAATAGACTGGGGCGGGGTGTGCGGACCCGGCGGTGACGCAACGCCGGATGCGGAAATAATCGGTGGATATCCCTGCGTACCCACCGACAAAAATCCTTTTCTTATAATACTCGCTTTCACCGCCGGTTGTCAAGTAAAATTCAGCATAACAGGGGAAATCAATTTTGTGTCCGCGCCGCCGGAGGTGCGTCCGCGCTGTGTAGGGGCGGATAATATCCGCCCCTATAAGACGGCGTGATTTTTGAGGTTTGCTATAGGAAGAGACGGAGACCCTAAAAATACCGCTCCAGCAGGTCCCGGGCTTCCTCGCTGCCCTGCTGGGCGGCGGCCTCCAGCCAGCGGCGGGCCTTTTTGGGGTTGCGGTTCTCGGCGCGGCCCCGGTAGTACATGTTCCCGCACTTGAGCTGGGCGGCCAGGGACCCCTGTTTGGCGGCCTGCTCGTACCAGTAGAGGGCCTGCTTGAGGTTCAGCTTGGCCCCGTTCCCGGTCTCGTAGATCTCCGCGCAGGCCAGCTGGGCCTCCAAAACCCCCTGTTTGCCGGAGCGGCGCAGCCATGTGAGGGCCTGCCGCTCGTCCACCTCCACGCCCACGCCCTGCCGGTACATGCACCCGCAGAGGAACTGGGCCTGGGCGTGGCCCTGCTCTGCGGCCCGTGTGAGGGCCTCCAGGCCCATGAGGTACTCCTTCATCTGGCAGAGCTGGACCCCCACCTCGAACTCTGCCTGGGCGTTCCGGGGCGAGGCCGAAGCGTCCTCCTCCGGCCGGGGGCCCTCCTCCGCGAAGAGGGCGGCAGGGTCCAGCTCCTCGATCCCGGCCAGGGGCTCCAGCTCCAGGGACGTCTCCGGCTCCCCGGCGTCCTGGGGGGCGGGGGCTTCGGGGGACTCCACAGCCGGGTCCTGCTTGCCGCGGGCGTCCTGGGGCGGCAGAAAGCCCAGCCGTTTCGCCAATTCCTTGAACATGCAGTGCGTTCCTCCTTCAAAACCGCGTTTTCTGACCCATATTATACGCAAGGAGGGAGAACTTGTCAAATGTTCTGCCCCCGGTGTGAAGGGTTGAAATTTTCTTGTTTTCCCCACGGAAGTCTGCTATAATGGTCCAAACAAATGCGCGGACGCGCCGCGCACAGCATTGGAGGAATCAAAAAATGAAACTTGGGATCATCGACGTAGGGGGCGGCTTCCGGGGCGTCTACGCGGCGGGGGTGTTCGACTTCTGCCTGGACCGGGACATCCACTTCGACCTGGTGGCGGGCGTCTCCGCCGGGAGCGCCAACGCCCTGAGCTACCTCGCCGGACAGCGGGGCCGCAACTACACGTTCTATACCGAGTACGCCTTCCGGAAGGAGTATATGGGGGCCCGGAACCTCCTGACCAACCGCTCCTACGTGAACCTGGACTACGTGTACAGCACCCTCAGCAACTCCACCGGGGAGAACCCCCTGGACTATCCGGCCCTGGAGGAGAATCCGGGGGAGCTCCTGGTGGTGGCCACCAACGCTCTGACGGGCAGCCCCAAATATTTTGACAAGTCCGACATCCGGCAGGACTGCTATGACATCTGCAAGGCGTCCTCCGCCATCCCCTTCGTCTGCAACCCCTACGAGGTGAACTGGATGCCCTACTACGACGGCGCGCTCAGCGATCCCGTGCCCGTCCAAAAGGCCTTTGACGCGGGCTGTGACAAGGTTGTGGTGGTCCTCACCCGCCCGGCGGACGTCCTCCGGGAGCCGGGGAAGGACCTCTTCTTCGCCGACCGCATCCAGCACCGCTATCCCTTCGCCGCAAACAAGCTCCGCACCCGGGCCCAGCGGTACAACGAGGGCGTGGCCCTGGCCAGGGAGTACGCCGCCCGGGGCCGGGCCCTCATCGTCGCCCCGGACGACACCTGCGGCATCGACACCCTCACCCGGGAGAAGGACGCCCTTATCCGGTTCTACCACAAGGGCTACGAGGACGCAAAGGCCATTGAGGGATTCGTTTTCCCGTAAAATATGGAAAAAGGAAGCGTCCGGCGGAGTTCATTCCGCCGGACGCTGTTTGCTCTGCTTACTTGAAATACCGCGCCGCGCTTCGGAAGAGCCCTAGGTCGTACTGGCCGGGAACGTTGCGGTAGAGGCCGGGGCCGGTGCGCTCGCTGTGGCCCATCTGTTTTCGCACGCCGAGCCTCGGTTGAATTTTCGGTTTCAACTATAGATCTAATATATCTGTTTGACAATTTGGTTATATTCTATAAAAATTTTGCGGGAATTTATGGAGTATACCATCTGGACAAAAGACTTATATATATATAATTATAATATAGAATTTTAGGAAGGAGGATTTTCAATCGCTGAAGCTTAACTCGTTGGGCAGAAAGGAGTTTATTATGAAACAAAGAATCGCTATTCTCACCTGTATTCTTGGTTTATTACTTTCCCATGGCGGAATTGCGGGTGCTACAGATCACAAACAGGCCCTTGATCGAGAGTCCACTGCTAATACAACTATTCAGGTCGTCAATGAATACAGTATGTTGATGACTTTGAAAGAAGTCGATGATGCCGCGCTCTACTCCGCAGGGTACACAGTTGACCAAATAAATGTCATCAAATCTGAAGGGGTTGACGCATTTGTAGTTTCAGAACTTATGGAACGAGCAAAGTTAAGTGATGAAATCTTGTTTCAAAAAGGATACACGGAAGAAGAAATAGAAGAGTTGCGTTCTCTTGATGGTGATGAGTCAATATCAGAGCTATCTAGCCTTGCTGCATCTGTAACTATTTACAATTCTAAAAACTCATTTTTCTACGATTCTAATCGCAATCTAACATTTTTTGTTGTGAATGTTACTTGGACGTGGAATAAAGAACCTATCGTACATGCTACGGATATATTAGGTGCTGGTTGGGCTGGTAATTACCAACTAACCAATTATCTTAATTCGTACAATAACCAGTTTACATTGAACTGTGTGGGCAATGGCTATTCAATAGCGCCCAAAACTGCAACAGCAAGATTGACTTCGTGTAATATCAATGCCGGAAAGTTTGATATTGCAATGAGGCATTCACCATATCCCAATGACAACGACTATTTTTATTGGGTAAAATCTGGTAGTGGCATGGTTGAACTCTCTATTTATGGATTTAATCAGAACGCCGAATTCATTGCTAAATATGGACATACAAGTTTGGGTATTTCACCCTCAATTAGTACAGGCGGTTCATCTCTTTCTTTTGGCTTTAACATAGATACATTTACACCTGCTTCAGGTGCTGTTTATGGACTTAATCCAGAAACTAGATATATGTCTACCGCAACAGATGCTCAATGACATTTTCGCCTTTTTATAGACACAGCCCGGCCGCGTCTCTGCAGCCGGGCTGTGTCTATTTTATTTCTTGTCTTTTTCCAATTCGTGCATGATAAAGCCGCCCATAATCAGGACAGTCACAATGGGGCCCAATTCCGGCAAATTGATGTTACAGCCGGCGCTCAGCCCAAACCAAGTTCCCAGAACCGCAACAAAAATACTCACTACAGTCATTCAATTTGCGGGCAGCACACCAGCACACATTACCGGAAGTACCGCGCCGCGCTCCGGAACAGCCCCATATCGTACTGGCCGGGAACGTTGCGGTAGAGGCCGGGGCCGGTGCGCTCGCTGTGGCCCATCTTGCCCAGGACCCGGCCGTCGGGGGAGGTGATGCCCTCGATGGCCCAGGCGGAGCCGTTGGGGTTGAAGGCGGTGTCCATGGAGGGCGCGCCGGTGAGGTCCACGTACTGGGTGGCGATCTGCCCGTTCTCTCTCAAGCGCTCCAGCACCTCCGGGGAGGCCACGAAGCGGCCCTCGCCGTGGGAGATGGGGACGGAGTAGATGCCGCCCTGTTCGGCCTCCATAAGCCACGGAGAGAGGGTGGAGCACACCGCCGTGCGGACGATGGAGGACTGGTGGCGTCCGATGGCGTTGTAGGTCAGGGTGGGGTCGCTGTCCGTGGTGTCCACGATCTTCCCGTAAGGCACCAGGCCCAGCTTGATGAGGGCCTGGAAGCCGTTGCAGATGCCCAGCATCAGGCCGTCCCGGTTTTGCAGGAGGTCATGGACGGCGTCGGTGATGCGGGGGCTGCGGAAGAAGGAGACGATGAACTTGGCGGACCCGTCGGGCTCGTCGCCGCCGGAGAAGCCGCCGGGGAGGAACACGATCTGACCGCGGCGGATGGCCTCCTCCAGCTCCACGGCGGATTGGCGCAGGTCCTCCGCCGTGAGGTTGCGGATGACCACCGTCTCCGCCTCCAGCCCCGCCCGGACGCAGGCGCGGGCGCTGTCGTACTCGCAGTTGGTGCCGGGGAAGACGGGGATGACCACCCGGGGCTTGGCGATTTTTGTCTTTGCCAAGACGGGGGCCTTCGCCGGACCGCTGGCGGCGGCGAGACAGGGGGCTTCCGCGGTCTCGACCGTGCGGGTGGGGTAGACGTTCTCCAGGACGGCCTCGTTCAGCGACAGCAGTTCGTCGATTTTTGCCGAATCATTACCAATCGTAATCACTTCTTCGGCAGTCGTGACGCCGATGCACTTGGCGTAAGGGGAATCCACGTCCTCCGTCAGCTCGGCCACAATCACGGCGCTGCCGATGCCGAACCAGTTGACGGGATCATCGTCTGTCCGGAAGCCCACACGGTTGCCGAAGGACATCTTCATCACCGCGTCTGCGAGGCCGTTCTCCGCCGCCCAGGCGGCCTTGACCTTACCGGCTTGACAGAGGGCGTGGAACGCCTCCCACGCGGCCTTCCGGCTCTCCGCCGAATCATCGGCAGAGGCGAACAAATAGACGGGATGCCCCGCCTCCTTGAACTCGGGGGTGATGACCTCCCCGGCCAAGATGGGGGCGATGGCGAAGGAGATGAGCGTGGGGGGCACGTCCAGGTCCAGGAAGGAGCCGGACATGGAGTCCTTGCCGCCGATGGCCGCAGCGCCGTAGTCCAATTGGGCGTCCAGAGCCCCCAGCAGGGCCTGGAAGGGCTTGCCCCAGCGGGCGGGATCGGTGCGGAGCTTCTCAAAATACTCTTGCAGAGTGAGATACGCCTTTTTGTAGTCCGCCCCGGCGGCGACCAGTTTCGCAAGGGAGGCCGTCACAGCGGCGTAAGCGCCCTCGCAGGGGTTGGCGCTGAGCAGTTCCGGGTCACAGCCGTAGGCCATGACGCTGGCCTGTTCCGTCTCCTGCCCCGGCAGGACCGGCAGGAGGGCCGCCATGGCCTGGGCGGGAGTCCGCTGGGTCTTGCCGCCGAAGGGCATGGTGACGCTCCCGGCACCGATGGTGCTGTCGAAGCGCTCCACCAGCCCCCGCCGGGAGGCATAGCGCAGATCGGAGGCCGTCTCCCGCAGGGTGGAGGGGCGCTTTGCTTCGCCCCCAACAAATTCGGACACGGAGACGGCGGCGTGCTTGACCGCGCCGTTGGTGTTCAGGAACTCCCGGCTCAGGTCGGCGATGGTCTCCCCCCGCCATTTCATGACCATCCGGGGGCTCTCAGTGACCACGGCCACCTGGTAGGCCTCCAGGTTCTCCTGGGAGGCCAGGGCGATAAAGCGCTCCATGTCCCCGGGGGCCACGACAACGGCCATGCGCTCCTGGCTCTCGGAGATGGCGAGCTCGGTGCCGTCCAGGCCGTCGTACTTCTTGCGCACGGCGTCCAGGTCGATGGTCAGGCCGTCGGCGAGCTCGCCGATGGCGACGCTGACGCCGCCCGCGCCGAAGTCGTTGCACCGCTTGATCATCTTCGTCACGGCGGGGTCCCGGAAGAGGCGCTGGAGCTTGCGCTCCTCGGGGGCGTTGCCCTTCTGGACTTCGCTGGCCATGGTGGTGAGGGACTTCAAATTGTGGCTCTTGGAGGAGCCGGTGGCCCCGCCGATGCCGTCCCGGCCCGTGCGGCCTCCCAGGAGGATGACCACGTCGCCGGGGGCGGGGCGCTCCCGGCGGATGTTCTTCGCCGGAGCCGCGCCCACGACAGCGCCCACCTCCAGGTGCTTGGCGATGTAGCCGGGGTGGTAGAGCTCGGAGACGTGGCCGGTGGCCAGGCCGATCTGGTTGCCGTAGGAGCTGTACCCGGCGGCGGCGGTGGTGGCCAGCTTCCGCTGGGGGAGCTTGCCGGGGAGGGTGTCCGCGAAGGACGCCCTGGGGTCGCCGCAGCCGGTGACGCGCATGGCCTGGTGGACGTAGGCCCGGCCGGAGAGGGGATCCCGGATGCAGCCGCCGATGCAGGTGGCCGCGCCGCCGAAGGGTTCGATCTCCGTGGGGTGGTTGTGGGTCTCGTTTTTGAACATCAGGAGCCAGTCCTGCTCCTGGCCGTTGACCAGGGCGGGGACGTGGATGGAGCAGGCGTTGATCTCCTCGCTCTCGTCCAGCTCGGGGAGGGCGCCCCGCTTTTTCAGGGTCTTGGTGCCGATGGTGGCGATGTCCATGAGGGTCTGGGGGCGCTGGGCGGCCTTCTCGGGGCTGTAGACCTCCTCCCGGGCGGCGAGGTAGCGCCGGTATGCCGCCGCCACGGTGGGATCGTCGATCCGGATGTCCTCCAGGTGGGTGGAAAAGGTGGTGTGGCGGCAGTGGTCGGACCAGTAGGTGTCCACCACGCGGACTTCGGTGATGGTGGGGTCCCGGTGCTCGGTGTCCCGGAAATAGGCCTGCAAAAACCGCAGGTCGTCCAGGTCCATGGCGAGGCCCAGCTTCTCCAGGAGGGCCTCCAGCCCCGGGTTGTCCAGGGCGGTAAAGCCGGTGAGGGTCTCCACCATGGGGGGCATATCGTGGGAGCGGACCAGGGTGCCGGGCTTGTCCAAGGAGGCCTCCCGGCTCTCCACGGGGTTGATGAGGTAGCTCTTGATCTTCTCCACGTCTTCAGCGGTGAGCCTGCCCTCCAGGAAATAGACCTTAGCGTGGGCCACCAAGGGGCGCTCCGCGCCGCTCATGAGGGCGATGCACTGGGCGCAGGAGTCGGCGCGCTGGTCGAACTGTCCCGGCAGGGCCTCCACGGCAAGGAGGGTGTGGTAAGTCCGGGGCTCAGGGAAGGTCTCGTCCCAGGTGACGTCCACCTGGGGCTCGGAGAAGACGGTGGTTTTCGCCGCCTGGTAGACGGCGGGGTCGATGTTCTCCACGTCATAGCGGTTCAGGATGCGTACGCCCTCCAGGTTTTCGATGCCCAGAAAGCCCCGCAGGTCTGACGTGAGATTTTCGGCCTCCGGGGAGAGGCCGGGGCGTTTTTCTACATAAATTCGGTAGATCATCCGTTATCCCTCGCTTCCAGGGCCCGCCGTCCGATATCCCGGCGGCAATAGGCGTTGTCAAAGTGGATGCGGTCTGCCAAGGCGTAGGCGGCTTCGACGGCCTTTTCCAGGCCTTCGGCCACGGCTGCGGCTCCCAGGACCCGTCCGCCGCTGGTGACCAGCTGGCGGTTTTTCTCCGCCGCACCGGCGATATAGATATGTTCATTCTCCGATGTCTCCGGCAGGGTGATGGGGAAGCCCTTGTCGTACTTCTGGGGGTAGCCCTTGGAGGCCAGGATGACACAGCAGGCGGATTTTCCGCTGAATCTGACCTCTGTTTCGGCAAGGCGGCCCTGGGAGACGGCAAGCATGATCTCCAGGAGGCTCCCCTCCAGGAGGGGGAGGACGACCTGGGTTTCGGGGTCGCCGAAGCGGCAGTTGTACTCGATGACCTTGGGGCCGTCGGGGGTGAGCATGAGGCCGAAGTAGAGGCAGCCGCGGAAGGGGCGGCCCTCGGCCTTCATGGCGCGGATAGTGGGGAGGAAGATTGTCTCCATGCACTCTGCGGCCACGGCGGCGGTGTAATAGGGGTTGGGGGCGACGGTGCCCATGCCGCCGGTGTTGAGGCCCTGGTCGCCGTCGAGGGCGCGTTTATGGTCCATGGAGGAGACCATGGGGACGATGGTTTCGCCGTCGGTGAAGCTGAGGACGCTGACCTCGGGGCCGGTGAGGAACTCCTCGATGACGACTTTCGCGCCGCTCTCGCCGAAGATTTTGTCCTCCATCATGGAGCGGACGGCGTTTTTCGCGGCCTCGCGGGTCTCGCAGATGAGGACGCCCTTGCCCAGGGCAAGGCCGTCGGCCTTGACGACGGTGGGCAGGGGGCAGGCGTCCACATAGGCGAGGGCCTTTTCCGGGTCGGAGAAGGTCTCATAGGCGGCGGTAGGGATGTTATATTTTTTCATGAGGTCCTTGGAGAAGGCTTTGCTTCCCTCGAGGATGGCGGCATTTTTGCGGGGGCCGAAGCAGGGGAAGCCTTCGGCCTCCAGGGCGTCGGCCATGCCGAGGACCAGGGGGTCGTCGGGGGCGACGACGACGAAATCGACGGCGTACTGTTTTGCGGCGGCGAGGGCGCCGGGGATGTCCGTAGCGGAGCCGCCTAGGCAGATGGCGTCGGCGGCGATGCCGCCATTGCCGGGGAGGGCGTAGATTGTTTCCGCTCTGGGGTCTTCCCTTAATTTTTGGATGATTGCGTGCTCTCGGCCGCCGCCGCCTATTACTAATATTTTCATATGTTCTCCTTCGTTTGCAACAACAAAAGCATCCCTTTTGTCTTTTCTTCCGAATAAATGCCATCTCCGTCAAAGGCCCGGGGCTCCTCGCCCCGGACCCCGGTGACTTTTTGTACGGACAAAAAGT
>CAJUOA010000036.1 GCA_910587785.1 uncultured Oscillospiraceae bacterium
TAGGGTAAAAACAGGACGTTTTAAGCACTAGCGGCACCCTTCGCAGCCACATTCCTCCCAGCAATTTCCCCACATTCCCCTTGTCTTCTTCCCTTTCAGAGCGTCCGACAGGCAGAATTTATACCAAAAACCAGACGGTTCTGTTCAAAATTGAAGTCTTTCCGGGGGGAATCATCACCTGCACAGGGCAGGAGGAAGGAGCTTTTCAGGGGGATTTTAGAGTATTTTGGCTCAAAGAATCGGCCTCGCTCGGGGAGATTGTCGGTGGCAGACCTGGGGAGAATTTTAGGGACTTTTCCGTCGAAGAATCCCCCTGAAAGGGAGAAAATCGAGGGACGTAGGAGTGGAAAAATGGGTACAAAAAAGGGCCCGCAGCGATTTGCTGCGAGCCCTCCTCAGGGTGTCATTATTCGAGAGATTTTATGCGCGTCTTATTTCAGACGGTATCAGCCGTTCCCCTTCACCATGGAGGCGATCTCCTCGGCGAAGTTCTCCTGCTTCTTCTCGATGCCCTCGCCCTTCTCGAAACGGACAGCGTCCTTGAGGGTGATCTTCACGCCCGCCTCCTTGGCACCGGCGTTCATATACTCCTCCACGGTCATATCGCCGTCCTTGACGAACTCCTGCTGGAGGAGGCAGTTCTCGGTGTAGAACTTGTTGAGCTTACCCTCCACGATCTTCTCCTTGACCTGAGCGGGCTTGGAGGCCATCTTGGGATCGTTGTCCATCTGGGCCAGCATGATCTTCTTCTCTTCGGCCAGCACGTCGTCGGTGACGAAGGACTTGTCCCAGAAGCGGGGGTTGAGGGCGGCGATCTGCATGGCCATATCCTTGCCGATCTCCCGAACCTTGTCGGAGACCTCGCCCTCCACGTCCAGGTTCACCAGCACGCCGATCTTGCCGCCGGCGTGGATATAGGGGACGCTCACGCCGCCGGAAAAGCGGGCGAAGCGGCGCACCCGGATGTTCTCGCCGATGACCAGGACCATCTCCTGCTGCTGCTGGAGCACGGTCAGATCAGTGCCGTTATACTTGCACTCCATCAGCTTGTCCAGGTCCACAGGGTTCTCGCTGGCCACAGTGGCGGCCACACCCTTGACGAAGTCCACGAACTTCTCGTTCTTGCCCACGAAGTCGGTCTCCGCGTTGACCTCCACCACGACGCCCACGCCGTCGATGACGGCGGCATAGGCCATGCCCTCGGCGGCGATGCGGCCGGCTTTCTTAGCGGAGGCGGCGAGGCCCTTCTCCCGCAGGTACTCCACAGCCTTGTCCATGTCGCCGTCAGAGGCGGCGAGGGCCTTCTTGCAGTCCATCATGCCCACGCCGGTCATCTCGCGCAGGTTCTTTACGTCAGCAGCTGTAAAAGCCATAGTTCAAAATCCTCCATAAAATGAATTCAGTCAGTATAAAAAGGGGCGGGACATTCCCCGCCCCAGAGGGTCTCTTTCTTACTCGGCGGCGGGGGCCTCTTCCACGGCCTCCGGCTCCTCGTTCTGCTCACCCTGGCGGCCCTCGATCATAGCGTTGGCCATGATGGAGCTGATGAGCTTGATGGCGCGGATGGCGTCATCGTTGCCGGGGATGGGGTAGTCGATCTCGTCGGGATCGCAGTTGGTGTCGGCGATGGCCACCACGGGGATGCCCAGCTTGTGGGCCTCGGCGATGGCGTTGCGCTCCTTGCGGGTGTCGACGATGAAGAGGGCGCCGGGCAGCTTCTTCATCTCCTTGACGCCGCCCAGGTACTTCTCCAGCTTGGCGATCTCGCCCATGTGCTTGATGACTTCCTTCTTGGGCAGATTGTCGAAGGTGCCGTCCTCCTGCATCCGCTTGAGCTGGTTGAGCCGGTCCACGCGGGAGCGCATGGTCTTGAAGTTGGTCATCATGCCGCCCAGCCAGCGGGCGTTGACGAAGTACATGTTGCAGCGGGCGGCCTCCTCCTTGATGGCCTCCTGAGCCTGCTTCTTGGTGCCCACGAAGAGGAGGGATTCGCCGTTCTCGCTGAGCTGGCGGACAAAGTTATAGGCCTCCTCCAGCTTCTTGACGGTCTTCTGCAGGTCGATGATATAGATGCCGTTGCGCTCGGTGTAGATAAAGGGGGCCATCTTGGGGTTCCAGCGGCGGGTCTGGTGGCCGAAGTGGACACCGGCTTCCAGCAGCTGCTTCATGGATACGACGCTTGCCATTTGTTCATTTCCTCCGAATCATTTGGTTTTTGTCCTCCAGGGCCCTCCTCCGCCTGACTGACCGCTTGCGCGGCACCGGCCCGGCGTCCTGCCCTGTGCGGAATACCGGGATATGATACCATATTATTGCCCTGATTGCAAGGTTTTTCTGCATATCAGGGCGGAAAATTTTCCTTGACAGCTCAGGGGAGGTTATGTATAATATAGACATCTTAAATAATATAAGGAGGCTGTTGCCCATGAAAAAATTTTTGGTGTGCGCTCTGCCGCTTTTCGCCCTGATCCTTCTTTTGACGGCCTGCACCTCCGGCGCACCCGCCCCGGAGCCCGGGATGAAAAATTCCGAGACGATTCTCGGCATCGTCCCCGGGGAAAGTGTGCACGGCATTGACGGAAAGACGTTCACCGGCCATGAAGGTGCGGCAAAGGATGAGACGATCCTCGGCATCGTTCCTTCGGAAAACGTGCATGGTATTGCGTCCGAGTCCCAGTACAAGGACCTGCGGCAGTTCATCCCCGACGATGCTGACGAACAGGTGGAGGAGATGATGGCGTCCAGCGACGGTCCCATCAGCCTTTTGGGTGATTCCGGCCGTATTTCAGTCGATACGATTCGTGCGACGGACTGGTCTGGGAACTATAGCAAAACTCTGGCAGAGCTCCTCCTGCTGCCCCGGGACCCCTATATCGCCATCGAGTTCCGGTGCTACAGAGGGTGCGGAGCCGCTGCCTGCACCGATCCGGACCACTACCACTGGTGTACGTTTAACTGCGACGATCCGGACCACTACCATAATTTCATACCCAGCAAGGCCTGTGAGGACGGCTGGTGTACCGATCCCAACCACTACCACTGGTGCCCCTATGGGTGCAGAGAGGCAGAGCACGGCCATCTTCCCTATCAGTGGAAGTATTTTGAGTAAAGAAAGACAGGATGGGGGCTTCCCCATCCTGTTTTTTCTTTCAGAAGAGCCCCCTCCGCTTCCGCCGCCGGTCCTGGAAGGGGGGCCGTCTCTCCGGGGGCTTGTCGATGAGGATGATATCGTCCCCCACCTGCCTGATGCACCCCCAGGGGATGTAGAACTCCTCCCCCCGGCCGAAGAGCCCGAAGAACCGGCAGGGCCCCGGCACCACCAGCGCCGCCACCTTTCCCTCCGGCAAGATCACCTCCACATCCCCCACGTAGCCCAGACGGCTCCCGTCGCAGATGTTGATGACCTCCTTGCACCGAAGCTCCACCATCCTGCACTGCATAATGATCCTCCCCTCCCGGTCGTTCTACCAACGAGTATATGGGAGGGGAGGATTGTCTTATGTATGGGGATTTGCGGGCGCTGGATTTCGCGGGGGCGGATATCATCCTCCCCTGCGGGTGGACGCCTGGCTATTCCATCCCCTTCTTCAGCCCCGCCAGCATCCTCCGGCACCTGGGCCCGCCCAGAGTGCAGGCCGCGGCACCCAGGACGCACACTCCAGCCCAGCAGAGCACCGTGACGCGCCAGCCGAAGCGCTGGGCGGCCAGGGCGAAGACGTAGGTGGAGAGGGCACTGCCGATGTAGGTGCAGGCGTTGAGCACGCCGGAGATGAGGGAGACCTTCCCCGTGGCGGCGAACCGGGCGGGGAGGTTGCAGATGAGCATCATGTTCACCCCGTGCATACACCCCGTCAGCGCCGCCGCCAGCAGGACGGAGCAGGCCGCGCTGGCGGTGAAGAGCGCCGCCATGAGGAGGCTCAGCACCGTCCCCAGGCGGAAGAGAAACCGGGAACAGCGGATCTCTCCCCCGCCGAAGAACCGGCCTTTCACCGCCACGCTGATCCGGACGCTGAAGACGCAGAAGAGGGGGAGCAGGACGCTGGAGAGGATGCTGCTGCTGGTGGGCAGGTGGAACACCTCCGTGAGATAGCTGGGCAGCCATGTGGTCACCCCATCCCGCAGGGTCCCCTGCATCACGATGGCGAACATGGCGAAGAGGAGGCCCCCCTCCGTCAGGAGCGACGCCATGGAGAGGTCCACGCCGCCCGGGGCGCTCTCCTCCTCCCGCCGCCAGGCGGCAGGCGCACCGTGGCGCTTCTCGAAGCGGCCCATGGACAGGAGCCACCCCAGGGCCGCCGCCCCGCTCAGCGCCGCGGCCAGGCGGAACATCCCCCGCCAGCTCCCCATACGCAGGATCAGCGGCGCGGTGAGGTAGAGCGTCACTGTGGCCGAGCTGCTGGCCACCAGCGTGTCCACGCAGCCCTTCTCCACCCAGGGGGTGGGGAGGTACCCGGTCATCAGGCGCATCATGGGGGGCCAGAGCATGGACTGGGCCATGCCGTTGACCGCCCACACCGCCGTCATGCTCCCCACGCCGGAGCACAGGGACAGCAGTCCGTTGCAGACGGCGGACCCGGCGAGGCCGGCGAAGATCAGCCGCTTGGGGCTCACCCGGTCCCCCAGCCAGCCGCTGAGGAGCTGTCCCGCGCCGTAGGTGACAAAGCAGGCCGTGGTGGCCAGGGCGGCGTCGGACTTGAGGAGCCCCTCGCTGCGCACGATCTCCGCGATGACCACCGCGTAGTCCAGCCGGGCGAAGTACCCGGCGAAATAGACCGCGCAGAGGGCGTACACCAGGAACCGGCAGGCCCTCTCGTCCTCCAGGTGCTCCCGGCGGATCATATGAGGCTGGCCCCCTCCCAGTCCCGGTCCGGGGCCACGCCCATGAGGGCGCAGACCGTGGGGGCCAGGTCCGTCAGGCGCCCGCCAGTGACGCCGGGGCGGACCGTCCTCCCGTCCACCGTGTGCAGGAAGAAGGGGATGGAGAGGTCCTCCTCCCGGTCCGTGCCGTGGGAGCGCTCGTGGCCGCCGTGGTCGGCGGTGACCACCAGGTCGTACTCGTCCGCCGCGGCCTCCGACACCCGGCGGATGCACTCCCAGGCGCCGTTCAGGGTCTCCAGGTACTCCGGGCTCATCCAGCCGTGGTCATGCCCGGCGCAGTCGGTGAGGCCCAGGTAGAGGAACACGAAGTCCGGTTTCATCCTGGGGAGCATTTCCAGGAGCGCATCCGTGAGGAGGGCGTCGCTGTTGTCAAAGACGTGGTAGTCCATGTAGTAGGTGAAGCTCATGTTCCCGGGCACGGAGATATCCCGCAGCTGCTCCCAGTTGGTGAACATGGCGGTGGTCTTCCCGGCGCTGTGGAGGACCTCCACCAGGCTCCGTACGGGCCGGACCTGGGGCACATAGGTGTTGGTGACGGTGCCGTGGCGCTCCGGCGGCACCGAGTGGAAGAGCGAGATGTGGCAGGGCAGGGTGACGCTGGGCATGACGCTCCGCCCGGCCAGCTCCACCGCGCCGCTCTCCAGGAATTCCTTGCAGAAGGGGTGGCCGCAGAGGGCCTGGGCGTCCGGCCGCATACCGTCCACCAGGATCAGGATACATTTTTGAGCCATCTTTCGTCCCTCGTTTTCTTCATTTTCCGGGTCGCCCCGGGTCAGGGACCAGTATAGCCCATTTTTGTTGAAAAAGCAAGAAAATTTGGCAAGGTTTTTCGTAAATACTGTCAGGGTTGTAAAAGAGCGTCTCTGAGACGCAGAAACCACAGCCGGGCGGGGGCGGATATCATCCGCCCGTTTAATCGAAAACCGCCGCATCACCGCCAGAGGGACCAGACCCCGTAGGGGCGCACAATGTGCGCCCCTACGGACAACGCGTTTGGCGGGTCTCAGATATTCTTCTTGATGGTCTTCAGCGCATTCTTCTCCAGCCTGGAGACCTGGGCCTGGGAGATGCCCACCTCGGCGGAGACCTCCATCTGGGTCTTGCCCTCGTAGAAGCGCAGGGCCAGGATGTGCCGCTCCCGCTCTCCCAGGCGGTCCAGGGCGTCCTTGAGGGCGATGTGCTCCAGCCAGTGCTCGTCGGTGTTCTTGTTGTCCCGGACCTGGTCCATGACGCACACGGTGTCCGTTCCGTCGGAATAGACGGGCTCGAAGAGGCTCACCGGGTCCACCACCGCGTCCATGGCGAAGACCACGTCCTCCCGGGGGATGCCCAGCTCCGCCGCCAGCTGCTCCACCGTGGGCTCCCGCTGGGACTGGGCCATGAGCCGCTCCCGGGCCTGCATGACCTTGTAGGCGGTATCCCGCATACTGCGGCTGACCCGGATGGCGCTGTTGTCCCGGAGGTAGCGGCGGATCTCTCCCACGATCATAGGGACGCCGTAGGTGGAAAAACGGACGGGCTGAGTGATGTCGAAGTTGTCGATAGCCTTGATAAGCCCCACGCACCCCACCTGGAAAAGGTCGTCGGCGTTCTCCCCCCGGCTGGAGAACTTCTGGATCACCGACAGCACCAGGCGCAGATTGCCGCTGATAAGCTCCTCCCGGGCCTTTTTATCCCCCTCCTTGGTCCGGCGCAGAAGCTCCATGGTCTCCTCGTTTTGCAATACCTTCAGTTTTGAGGTATTCACGCCGCAGATCTCCACTTTGCCCTGCACGCACTCACTCCCTTTGCGAAAACTTACAGAGGGAGTTTTCCCCGGGACATGGAGAATATACGAGAGGAAAAATAGAGGTTTTGTCGCCGCCCGGTTACAAGAAGGCGGGCCGGGAGATGTTCCTCCGGCCCGCTTTGCCTGACAGCTGAAATATGGTCCGAGCAGGAGGCTACTCCTGGTCGTACTGCCTGACCTCCACAGCTTCCTTGTCAAAGTCCAGGAAGATCTGATAGGCGTAGTTGTCCTCGCTGGTGTCCCAGATCTCCACAAACTTGGGAGTCACGGCGATGAGGATCTCCGTATCCTCGTGGGAGTACTTGTTGTAGCTCCCCCAGAGGTGCTTTTTATAGAGGGCCTCGAACCGCCGTCCGGGCTCCTCCACCACCAGGCCCCTGTTTTCAGCGGCGCCCTCGATCTGCACGCCGCTCCAGCACAGGGCCACCCGGGGGTTCTCATAGAGCTGCCGGGTCTTGCGGAAGTTTTTGTCGGTCTTGAACCAGACCTTGCCGTCATAGAACAGGCAGCTGACGTTGCGCACCATCACGTGGTCGTTCACAGAGCTGGCCAGGGCCATGACCTTAGAGTCCCCCAGCTTCTCAAACATGAGCGCCGCCGCCTGCCGGAAGGTCAGGTTTTTGGTTTCGGAAAACTGCATCGTTTAGTTCCTCCTGTCAAATGTCCTCGTCAAAGCCGGCCATCATCTGGGAGGCCAGGTGGGCCTCCAGATCGGCCTCCAGCTTGGCCAGCTTCTCCAGGTTGTCCTTGCCCACACAGCCCAGCAGGAGGTACTTTTTGTTGAAGGGGTCATGGATGAAGTGGTAGAGCAGGTGGAAGTCCTTGATCTGCTCGGTGTTGTGGACGTGGATGCGGGGGCCGGTGCAGGGGTGGACGCGTCCGCCGATAGAGACATGGCGCTCGTCCTGGTAGGCCACGGGGAGCTTCTGGTCAATGAGGTCGTAGACCTTTTTCTCCAGCTCCATGATATCAAAATTGGGCTTGCGGTCATCGGGGAAGGTGATGAGGAAGCCGCGGCGCACGTCGCCGTGGCCGCACCGCTCCAGCTCCTCTGGGGGCATACAGAGCTCGCAGAGGTCCTCCGCCGTGTGGCTCATGAGGCGGTAGGGGAGGGACTTGTAGACATTGTCATAGATGTCCTGGGGGGTGGGGCCGAAGATGGTGGGCCGGGTGATGACCACCTCCTCGCCTACGCCGATGAGCAGGTCCGCCTTCACATGGAGGATGGGGTAGACCAGGTCGAAGTGCTCCACGATCACCCGCTTGCCCCGGTGGAGGGCCTGGAGGATGGCGTCGGCCAGGACGCTCATCTGGGTGAAGCCGTTTTCAAAGCGGATGTCCAGGTGATAGGTGTGGGGGGAGAAAAAGCGCTGGTCGTCGTCCTGGTCCAGGATGGGCAGGGGGCGGACGTTGACCCCGTCGTCGTCGTTGGTGAGGTCCAGGCCCGGGAACATGCCGCGAATGAGGGCGCTCTTGCCGGAGCCCGCCTCGCCGATGATGCCGATGAGCTTGTCCGTGGGGTTGAGGTAGAGCTGTACCAGGTGCATCCCCAGGGCGTACATCCGCTTGCGGCCCCGGGGGGCGAAGTAGGTGCTGATGACATGGCTTGTCTGACGTTCGATCATAGGGGGTGCCTCCTTTTTCCTTTTCGTTCTCCGGGTCCAGTATAGCATACTTTCCGCCCCCTGGGAAGGGTATTTTCAGATTTTGCCTCTCCATAGGTCTGACGGAACCGTGTAGAGGCGCACATTGTGCGCCCCTATAAAACGAGACTGCGGCGATAGCGGCAGGGTGGGTGAACACGGCCCGTCCCCGCACCATATGGCATGTCCAGCCGCCGCCCTCCCTCTTTCGTCGATTTCCCCACAATGCCGAAAAACCCGTTGCAAAAATTTGCCGTCTACGCTATAATGGCATCAGATTCAAGCAGCAGACCAAAGCTGACAATAAAGGAGGCAGATGGATGACAAAGATTATCCGCAGCGCGTCCGCGGGGACGCTGGAATCCAACGACGTCTTCGTCGAGATCGAGCCCTGGGACCAGGGACTCCAGCTGACGCTGGAGTCCCTGGTCAAGCAGCAGTTCGGAGACGCCATCGAGCGCTCGGTCCGGGAGACCCTTGCCCAGTGCGGCGTGGAGCAGGCCAAGCTCAGCGTGGTGGACCAGGGGGCCCTCGACTGTGTGCTCCGGGCCCGGGTGGAGACCGCCGTGGCCCGGGGAAGGGAGGGGCAGGCATGAGGAGATCGATGCTCTTCCTCCCCGGCAACACCCCCCGGATGCTCATCAACGGCGCCTTCCTGGGCGCGGACGCCATCATCTTCGACCTGGAGGACGCGGTGGCCCCGGCGGAGAAGGACGCCGCCCGCATCCTGGTGCGAAACACCATGCGCTATATGGACCTGGGCGGGTGCGAGGTCATCGTGCGCATCAACTCCATCGACACCGGCTTCTGGAAGGCGGACCTGGACCAGATCCTCCCCGAGAAGCCGGGCCTCATCCTCCTGCCCAAGACCGGCTCCGCCGCCGACGTGCTGGAGGCCGGCGCCTACATCACGGAGCTGGAGGACAAGCTGGGCTTTGACCGCAACACCGTGGGCCTCATGCCCCTCATCGAGACGGCCCTGGGCGTGGAGAACGCCTACGCCATCGCGTCGGCCAGTGACCGGGTCGCGGCCCTCTTCCTGGGGGCCGAGGACCTGACGGCGGACCTGCGCTGCCAGCGGACCAAGGCCGGGCGGGAGATCGAGTACGCCCGCACCCGCTTGGTCACCGCCGCCCGCGCCGCCGGGGTGGATGTCTACGACACCCCCTTCACCGACGTCAACGACGACGAGGGCATCGAGGTGGACGCCGCCCTCGCCAAGGCCCTGGGCTTCACCGGCAAGGCGTCCATCTCTCCCCGGCATGTGGAGGCCATCAACCGGGTCTTCAGCCCCACGCAGAAGGAGATCGACTACGCCTATGAGGTCATGGAGGCCATCCGCGTGGCCAAGGAGCAGGGCAAGGGCGCTATCGCCCTGTACGGGAAAATGATCGACGCGCCCATCGTCGCCCGGGCGGAGCAGACCATCGCCGCCGCCAAAGAGATGGGCCTTGGAAGGGAGGAGCAGGTATGAGCAAACTGGTGAGTTCCCTCCGGGAGGCCGTGGCCCTCGCCGGACTGAGAGACGGCATGACCGTCTCCTTCCACCACCACCTGCGAAACGGCGACTACGTGCTCAACATGGTCATGGAGGAGATCGCCCGGCTGGGTGTGAAGGACCTGACGGTGAACGCCAGCTCCCTCTTCGACACCCACGCCCCCCTTGCGGACCACATCCGAAACGGCGTTGTCACCGCCATTCAGACCGACTACATGGCCGCAGGGCTTGGGAAGGAGATTTCCCGGGGCCTCATGGCAAAGCCCGTCCAGTTCCGCACCCACGGCGGACGGCCCAGCGCCATCGCCGATGGGACCACCCCCATCGACGTGGCCTTCATCGCCGCCCCCAGCGCGGACCCCATGGGCAACTGCACCGGGAAATTCGGCAAGTCCGCCTGCGGCAGTCTGGGCTACGCCTTCCCCGACGCCATGTACGCCAAGAAGGTCATCGTCATCACCGACAATCTGGTGCCCTACCCCCTCCAGGACTGGTCCATCCCTGAGATTTACGTGGACTGCGTCGTCCAGGTGGAGGCCATCGGCGACCCCAAGGGCATCGTCTCCGGCACCACCCGCATCACCCGGGACCCGGTGGGCCTGGTCATGGCCTCCTACGCGGCCAAGGTCATCGAGCACTCCGGCCTGCTCCAGGACGGCTTCTCCTTCCAGACCGGGGCGGGGGGCGCGTCCCTTGCCGCCGCCGGGTTCCTCAAGGACATCATGCTCGCCAAGAACATCCAGGGGAGCTTCGGCCTCGGCGGAATCACGGGCTACATGGTGGATATGCTCCAGGCCGGGTGCTTCCAGTCCCTGCTGGACGTGCAGTGCTTTGACCTGAAGGCTGTCGAGTCCATCCGCACCGACCCCCGGCACCAGGAGATCAGCGCCCTCCACTACGCCAGTCCCTCCATGCGCTCCGCGGTGGTGGACAGCCTGGACGTGGTCATTCTGGGGGCTACGGAGATCGACACGGACTTCAATGTCAACGTCCACACCGATTCCAACGGCTATATCATGGGCGGCTCCGGCGGACACAGCGACACCGCCGCCGGGGCGAAGCTCGCTATGATTATCGCCCCCATGAGCCGGGCGCGGCTCCCCATCGTCACGGACCACGTCACCTGTGTCTCCACCCCGGGGAAGGACATCGACGTGCTGGTGACCCAGGGCGGCATCGCCGTGAACCCCAAGAACGCCGGACTTGCGGCCCGACTGAAGGACGCGGGGCTCCCTATCATCGGCATCCACGACCTCAAGGCCAAGGCCGAGGCCATGACCGGCGCGCCCAAGCCCCTCAGGAAGGGCGCCCGGGTGGTGGCCGAGGTGGTCAGCCGGGACGGCGGCATCCTCGATCAGATCTACAGCGTCCCCGAAGGCCAGTGACCAGAACAATAACGATACGATAGAGGAGAAGAGCACATGCGTGAGATCAACGCACAGCAGATCACAGAAGTGGTGCGGCGGCTGTGCATCGACGCCAACCGCCACCTGCCCCAGGATATGAAAAACCGGATCGAGGCCTGCCGTGCCCAGGAGGGCTGGGCCCAGGCTGGTGAGATTCTGGACCGCATCATCGAAAACTACCACATCGCCGACGGCAGCGACCGCCCCATCTGTCAGGACACCGGCGTGGCCTGCGTCTTCCTGAAGGTCGGGCAGGAGGTCCATATCAACGGCGATATCGCGGAGGCCGTCAACGAGGGCGTCCGGCAGGGCTATGACCAGGGGTACCTGCGCAAGAGCGTGGTCCGGGACCCCCTGGACCGGGTGAACACCGGCGACAACACCCCCGCCATGCTCTACTATGAGATCGTCCCCGGCGACAAGCTGGAGATCACCGTGGCCCCCAAGGGCTTCGGCAGCGAGAACATGAGCCAGATCAAGATGCTCAAGCCCTCCGACGGGCTCCAGGGCGTCAAGGACTTCGTCTGCAAGGTGGTGGAGGACGCCGGCCCCAACCCCTGCCCCCCCATCGTGGTGGGCGTGGGGATCGGCGGCACCTTTGACAAGGCCGCGTACCTCGCCAAAAAGGCCCTTATGCGCTCTGTGGACCAGAGGAACAGCGTCCCCTTCTACGCGCAGCTGGAGGAGGAGCTCCTGGAGTCCGTCAACGCCCTGGGCATCGGGCCCCAGGGCTTCGGCGGCAGGACCACCGCCCTTGCGGTGAACATTGAGCAGTACCCCACCCACATCGCGGGACTGCCGGTGGCGGTCAATCTCAACTGCCACGTGACCAGACATATGACGGAGGTGCTTTGATATGCCGGTATCCATCCAAACTCCCCTCAGCCGGGAGGACGCCCGGAAGCTCCGGGCCGGAGACAGCTGTCTCATCTCCGGCGTGATCTACACCGCCCGGGACGCCGCCCACAAGCGGCTCTGCGAGCTGGTGGCGGCGGGCAAAGAGCTGCCCATCGACGTCAGGGACGCCACCATCTACTACGTGGGCCCCACCCCGGCGGGCCCCGGCGAGGCCATCGGCTCCGCCGGACCCACCACCTCCTACCGCATGGACGCCTACAGCCCCACCCTCATCGCCCTGGGCGAGACGGGCATGATCGGCAAGGGCAAGCGGGGCCCGGAGGTCATCGCCGCCATGAAGGAGCACAGCGCGGTGTACTTCGGGGCCATCGGCGGGTGCGGCGCGCTTTTGAGCCAGTGCGTGAAGAAGGCGGAGATCGTGGCCTACGAGGACCTGGGCGCGGAGGCCATCCGCCGCCTGGAGGTGGAGGACTTCCCCGTGGTCGTCATCATCGACAGCGAGGGGAACAACCTCTACGAGACGGGGCGGAAAGCGTACCTGGAGGCGCAGAAGTAGGGCGCAGAACCGAAAAAAGAGGCGGGGCCGAAGCCCTGCCTCTTTTATTTGGTCTCTTCTTCATTTCTTGGCGGCAGGAGGATGATCTCCGGCTCCGGCGCGCTGATGTACATCTCCTCGCACAGCCGCTGGGCCTCGATGAGGAGCTCCGCCGCCTCCGCCGAGAGCCGCTGTGCGCGCTCCGAGTACCGGACCATGGTCAGGTACATCTCTTTGTAATCGGGCATGTTTTATCACTCCTAACATCTATATATTAACACAGTACTCGCTGTTAGTCAAGATTTTCATTATAATAGTCTGTAATATTTCGCTGACCAATTTGGTATGCTAATACCGAGGTGGTATTGTGCGAGAACATTTCAGGGAAAACTATCGCTTATTGGGGCTGAAAATCGCTTATTACCGCAAAAAGCGTGGCTATACCCAAGAGCAATTTGCAGAACTGATTGGGAAAAGCTGGTCTTTTATTAGCCAGATTGAGGCCAACAACGGTGCTGTCGTTAAGGGTGTTTCTCTGGATACGCTGTTTACCATTTCCGAAGTATTGGACGTGCCGGTGGAGAAATTTTTTGCCGAAGATTAAGAGGTCTAGCCATGCCATTCAGAGGAGGACGAACCGGAGTGACGGTTTGCCCTCCTGTTTTCCGCTATTTCGTTGGCCGCACCCAGCGCGTTGAGGCGGAACGGGCGCGCACAGGCGGGAATCCCCCCAAAAAAATTTCTTTTCCCGGTTTTGCCCCCGTTCCCCGCCCCCAAGCATAATCCCCCCGCCCGGACTGCATTTCCCCCACGGACATTCCCGCCGGTCTGCATCCCCCGCCCGGAGACCCTGCGTTTCTCCGCCGGAAGTCCCCTCCTCCATTGCCCGATTTTGCAAGAAATCCTGTGTCTCTTGCAAGCCCGGCGAAAGCTTTCCTGCAAATTTGCAAGATGCGTCTTTTTGACTTGTAAAACAAGAAAAACCCTTGATTTTTTTGTAACTATTGACAAATCAATGAAGATATCGTATGATGTAGCTGTACGCCTCCGGGCTGTCCCGGGGCAATTTATGATTATGATGCAGAGGTGGTTTCTTATGGATAGTGTCAAGAAAAAGGTACTGGTGATCGGAGTGATCGGCGCCGACGTCCATGCCGTGGGCAACAAGATCCTCTATCACGCGTTTACGGAGGCCGGGTTCGACGTGGTGAACCTGGGCGTGATGGTCAGCCAGGAGGAATATATCGCCGCCGCCATCGAGTCCAACGCCGACGCCATCGTCGTCTCCTCCCTCTACGGGCAGGGCGAGCTGGACTGCCGCGGGATGCGCCAGAAGTGCGACGAGGCCGGCCTCAAGGGCATCCCCCTGCTGGTGGGCGGCAATATCGTCATCGGCAAGCAGAAGTTCGAGGACGTGGAAAAGCGCTTCAAGGACATGGGCTTCGACCGGGCTTTCCCCCCCAACACCACCCCGGAGACCACCATCGAGGCCCTGCGGGAGCTCCTCCACATGGACGGTGACGCCCAATGAGACCGGTCCTGCTGATCGACTTTGGCAGTACCTACACCAAGCTGACCGCCGTGGACCTGGACGCTGAGGCCGTCTTAGGCACCGCCGCGTCCTACACCACGGTGCAGACCGACATCAACGAGGGCCTCACCAAGGGCCTCGCCCTCCTGGAGGAGAAGACCGGGAAGCTGGAGTATACGGAGACCTTCG
This sequence comes from uncultured Oscillospiraceae bacterium, assembly GCA_910587785.1. GTDB lineage: Bacteria > Bacillota > Clostridia > Oscillospirales > Oscillospiraceae > Pelethomonas. The sequence goes on from CAJUOA010000036.1 coordinate 14,328, forward strand.
CCTGCTCCTCCGCCGCCGGAGGGCTGCGGATGGTCACCAGCGGCCTGGTCCCGGAGCTGACCAGCGAGGCGGCGAAGCTTGCAAGCCTCGGCGCGGGGGCCAAGATCATCGGCCTCTACTCCTTCGAGATGACCGAGGACGACCTGGAGGACATCCGGGCCGCAAAGCCCGACATCTTCCTCCTGGTGGGCGGCACCGACGGAGGCAACAAGGACTGCGTCCTCCACAACGCCAGGATGCTTGCCGCCCTGCGCCCCGCGTTCCCCATCGTGGTGGCCGGCAACCGGGCCGCGTCCCGGGAGTGCGAGCGCATTCTGGAGGGGTGCGAGGTCCACGTCTGCCCCAACGTGATGCCCAAATTCGGCGTCCTGAACATCGAGCCCACCCAGAGCAAGATCCGGGAAATTTTCCTGGGCCGCATTGTCCAGGCCAAGGGCCTCTCCCAGGTCAGCGGCCTTCTCTCCGATATCCTCATGCCCACCCCCTCGGCGGTGCTCCAGGCCATGGAGCTCCTCAGCAAGGGCTGTGAGGAGGAGCGGGGCATCGGCGATCTGGTGGGCGTGGACGTGGGCGGTGCTACCACCGACGTCTACTCCATGGCCGACGGGATGCCCGAGCAGATGAACACCGTCTACAAGGGCCTGCCCGAGCCCTTCGGCAAGCGGACCGTGGAGGGCGATATCGGGATGCGCTACAGCGTCAAGGGCATCCTGGAGGCCGCCGGGACCGCCCGGGCGGCAGAGCTCTCCGGCCTCTCCGAGGCGCGGGTGGAGGAGCTGGTGGCCTGGCTGCGGGAGCACACCGACAGCGTACCCGAGGGCCCCGGCGAGATGGAGGACTTAGACTACGCCTTAGCGTCCCTGGCCGTGGAGACCGCCGTGGCCCGCCACGCCGGGACCATAGAGGAGACCTTTACCATGATGGGCAGGACCTATGTCCAGACGGGGAAGAACCTCACCAACGTCAAGCAGATTGTTGTCACAGGCGGAAGCCTGATTCATACCAGGAGGGTCGTGGAAATTGCGCGGCACGCCCTCTGGTCCGCCGCCCAGCCCGCCTCCCTGCGCCCCAGGGAAGCGGACGTGTGGGTGGACCGGACGTATATTTTGGCCGCCATGGGGCTCTTGGCGGGGCGCTATCCCGCCCAGGCCCTGCGAATGATGAAAAAGGAGATGGAAAAACATGGACATTCAAAATAAGCGCATCCCGGATGACGTCTTCCAGAGCCTGCGGGAGGAAGTCCTCACCCAGTGGCCCACCGGCAAGGGCGTAGACCTCCAGGAGGCTGTCGACTACCACAAGGCCATGCCTGAGGAGCGCATCTTCGCCAAGAAGCTCCTGGCCGCCAAGGCCGAGGGCAAGACCCTGGTCCAGCCCCGCGCCGGCGTGCCCGTCATCGCCGAGCACATCAAGCTCCTTGAGCACCTCCAGGACCAGGGCGAGGCCGACCTCCTGCCCAGCACCATCGACAGCTACACCCGTCAGAACCGCTATGAGGAGGCGGAGAACGGCATCCGGGAGTCCATCCGGCTGGGCCGCGCCATGCTCAACGGCTTCCCGGCGGTCAACCACGGCGTCCACGGGTGCCGGGAGGTGATCGAATCCCTCCACACCCCCGTCCAGGTCCGCCACGGCACCCCCGACGCCCGGCTCCTGACCGAGATCACCTACGCCGGCGGCTTCACCAGCTACGAGGGCGGCGGCATCTCCTATAACCTGCCCTACTGCAAGAACGTGCCCATGGAGCGCACCATCCGGGATTGGCAGTATGTCGACCGCCTCACCGGCCTCTACGAGGAGATGGGCGTTTCCATCAACCGCGAGCCCTACGGGCCCCTCACCGGCACCCTGGTGCCCCCCTGCATCTCCCACGCCGCCGCCATCATCGAGGCCCTTCTGGCCGCGGAGCAGGGCGTGAAGAACATCACCGTGGGATACGGACAGTGCGGAAACCTGGTCCAGGACGTGGCCGCTATCCGCACCCTCCAGAAGCTCACCGACGAGTACCTCCAGAAGTACGGCTACGGCGACGTGGCGGTCACCACGGTGCTCCACCAGTGGATGGGCGGCTTCCCGGCGGACGAGGCCAAGGCCTTCGGCGTCATCTCCACCGGCAGCCTCATCGCCGCCTTTGCCAAGGCCACCAAGGTCATCGTCAAGACCCCCCACGAGGCCGTGGGCATCCCCACCATGGAGGCCAACGCCCAGGGCCTCAAGTGCACCAAGCAGGTGGTCAACATGATGGCCGACCAGACCTTCCAGGACGAGCGCCTGCCTCAGGAGGAGGAGATCATCTGTGCCGAGACCCGGTGCATCCTGGACAAGTGCTTCGAGCTGGGCGAGGGCGACATCGCCGTGGGCGTCTGCCGCGGCGTGGAGGCCGGTGTGCTGGACGTGCCCTTTGCCCCCTGCCGTGCCAACGCGGGCCTCATGCTCCCCTGCCGTGACAACGACGGCGCCATCCGCATCCTCAACCCCGGCCACCTGCCCTTCACCCAGGACCTCAAGGACTTCCACGCCGGGAAGATCGAGGAGCGGGCCAAGGCCGAAAAGCGCAAGGCATCCTTCCAGATGGTCACCGACGACGTCTACGCCATCGGCAAGGGCCGCCTGGTGGGCCGTCCGCGGTATTAATCTTCTTTTCTTCTTTGTGTACAAAGAAGAAAAGAAGCAAAAGAAGAAAAACTTTTTGCGGCAAAACGTTGTTTTGCCTTTTGGATGGTCAATGGCCGTCCTAAAAGTGAACTATTCGATTGAATGAATTCTAAAATTTTATTAAAGGAGCGTGTTTCCCATGAAAATTGTTGACGTTATCTGCTCCCCCGGCCGGACCGGCTTCTACTTCGACGACCAGCGCGCCATCAAGGCCGGCGCCGGTCACGACGGCGTGTTTTACACAGGCGAGCCTGTCACCGAGGGCTTCCAGTCCGTGCGGCAGGCGGGGGAGTCCATCTCTGTGATGATCGTCCTGGAGGACGGTCAGGTGGCCTACGGCGACTGCGCGGCGGTCCAGTACTCCGGCGCGGGCGGGCGTGACCCCCTGTTCCTGGCCAAGGACTTCATCCCCATCATCGACAAGTACATCAAGCCCGAGCTGGTGGGCAAGGAGGCCAACGACTTCCGTGGTCTCTGCAAGATGATGGAGGCCATTCAGGTGGAGGGCAAGCGCCTGCACACCGCCATCCGCTACGGCGTCAGCCAGGCCATCCTGGACGCCGTGGCCCGCGCCACCGGTCGCCTCATGTGCGAAGTGGTGGCGGACGAGTACGGCTGCACCGTATCCGATGCCCCCATCCCCGTCTTCACCCAGTCCGGCGACGACCGCTACGACAACTCCGACAAGATGATCATCAAGGGCGCTCAGGTCCTGCCCCACGCCCTCATCAACAACATCGACACCAAGCTGGGCCGCGACGGCGGCAAGCTGTTGGAGTACGTCGCGTGGCTGAGCAACCGCATCCAGACCAAGCGGGTCGATCCCAGCTACTCCCCCATCCTGCACATCGACGTGTACGGCACCATCGGCGCGGCCTTCGGCAACAACAACTATAAGGAGATGGCCGACTACCTCGCCAAGCTGGAGGAGGCCGCCAAGCCCTTCCACCTGCGCATTGAGGGCCCCATGGACTGCGACTGCGACCGCGAGACCCAGGTGGTGGCTCTGGCCGGTCTGACCAAGGAGCTGGACGAGCGGGGCATCAACGTGGAGCTGGTGGCCGACGAGTGGTGCAACACCCTGGAGGACATCAAGATCTTCGCCGACCGCAAGGCGGGCCACATGGTCCAGATCAAGACCCCCGACCTGGGTGGCATCAACAACACCATCGAGGCCGTTCTCTACTGCAAGGAGAAGGGCATCGGCGCTTACCAGGGCGGCACCTGCAACGAGACCGACCGCAGCGCCCAGGTGTGCGTCCACTGCGCCATGGCCACCCAGCCGGTGCAGATCCTTGCCAAGCCCGGCATGGGCGTGGACGAGGGCTATATGATCGTCTACAACGAGATGAACCGTATCCTGGCGTTCCGCAAGGCCAAGAAGGCCAGCAAGTAAGCACCGCGAAGCAATTTGCGGGTCCAGGGGCTCAGCCCCTGGTGGAGTCCAGAGGCAAAGCCTCTGGCGGGTGCAGGGCGGAGCCCTGCTGGGTTTGGGCGAAGCCCAACATCCACTCGCGCTAAACAAAAAGTCCCCGCTGGTGCGAAACCAGCGGGGACTTTTCCTATTTTCAAAGGATCGCTTCCATCTTGATCTTCTGGGGCTTGAGGCCGCGCTTGCGGTAGAAGCGCTCCGCGCTCTCATTGAAAGCCCAGACGTCAAGGGTCAGGTTGTAGCACCCATGCTCCCGGGCCAGGGCCTCCGCCGCCTCATAGAGGCGCTTCCCGACGCCCTGCCCCCGGCAGGCTTCGTCCACGCAGAAGTCGTCGATGTAGAGGGTGGTCAGGTCGTTGAGGGCGGTTTCGCCCTGGTGGACCTGGTACTGTCCAAAGACGTAGCCCCGGACGGCGTCCTCCTCATCTGCGGCCACTAAAATGGGACGGCTGGGGTCCGAGAGGAGGGGCCGGAGGGCCTCCGCGTCGTACTTGGTCCCCACCTGGCGGAAGAGGTCGGGCCTGCCCTGCTGGTGGAGGCGGCAGATGCCGGTAAGGAGTTCCAGGAGCTTGGGGATGTCCCGCTCCGCGGCGGGACGGATGGTGATATTCATTGTGTCCTCCTAATCTTGGGCGCAGGGGCGCGCCTCCCCCGCCAGGTCCATGACAATGGCCCCCGCCATCATGATCCCCGCGATGGGCGGCACCCAGGGCACACTGCCCGGGACGCTGCGCCGTCCGGGAGGCGGGGCCTCCAGGGGCGCGCAGGGCACGGCCTCCTCGCTGCTGTAGACCACTTTCAAGTGCCGGATATCCCTCCGCCCCAGCTCCCGGCGCATCACCCGGGCCAGGGGACAGCCCCTGGTGAGACTCAGGTCCGTGACCTCCAGGCGGCTGGGGTCCAGCTTGTTCCCGGTGCCCAGGGCGGAGAGGACGGGGATGCCCCGCTCCCGGGCCCGGCAGATGAGGTCTATTTTGCAGGAGACCAGGTCGATGGCGTCGGCGATGTAGTCCAGGCCGTCAAAGAAGCCCTCCGGCGTCTCCCGGTCGTAGTGGATGGCCAGGGGGTGGACGGCGCAGTCCGGATTGATATCCCGGACCCGCTCCGCCATGACCTCCGCCTTGCTGCGGCCCGCCGTGGAGGTGAGGGCCCCCAGCTGGCGGTTGATGTTGCTGAGGCTGTAGGCGTCCCGGTCCACCAGGGTCAGCTCCCCCACGCCGGAGCGGGCCAGGGCCTCGGCGGCGCAGCTCCCCACGCCGCCGAGGCCCACCACACACACATGGGAGCTTTTCAGCTTCTCCATGGCCCGGGGGCCAAGGAGCATTTCGTTTCGGATAAATCGTTCGGTCATGATTCTACTGCTTTCTGGTTTTTGGGACGGTGGGATGTTGGGCTTCGCCCAAGCCCACCAGGGCTTCGCCCTGGACCCAGCAGGGGCTTTGCCCCTGCACCCCACCGCCTTTGAAAAGGCGGGCGAAACTTTTGTGTCCGCTTCGCGCCGTGCTCTCAGGATTGGCAGAACCGTGCCAGGATCGCCGCGGCCTCGGCCCGCGTGGTGGACGCCTGGGGGCTCAGCCGCCCGTTGGCCCCGCCTATGAGGCCCGTGGACACCGCCCAGCGCATGGCGTCCATGGCGTAGGAGGAGACGGCGTAGCCGTCGGTAAACTGCCACAGGTCCCCGCCGAAGACCACGGGACTGCCCTTATAGCGCCAAAGCATGGTCACCAGCTGCTCCCGGGTGATGGTTCCGGAGGGGGATTCGCCGTCGGTGATGCCCCGGTTCACAGCCCAGTACTGGCCGCGCTCGTACCATGTGGCCCCGCCGTTGATGTCGAAGCCCGCGTGGGCGGCGAGGGCCGTCCAGATCGCGCCCCGGGTGGCCTGGCCGTAGGGGCCGAACTGGGTGGCGGACACCCCGCTCATCATGCCCCGGGTGTAGACATACTCCACGCTGTCATAGAACCAGTCGCCCAGGCGCACGTCCTCGTAGTTCATCACCGGGCGGGTGATGGGGCCGGCGGCGGCGCTCTGGAGCTTGAACGTGGCGCTGACGTTCACCCGGTAGCCGGGCATGGTGAAGGAGTAGTTCCCGCCGCCCAGGTCCTTGAGGTCCCCGACCTCGAAGCCCTGGCTGTTGACGACCGTGACGCCGCCCACCTCATAGCCCGGCTGGGGCCGGGCCTGGACGCTGACAACCGCGCCCTGGTTTGCGTACTCCCAGGGGATGATGATCTCGCCGCCCGCTGTGGCGGAGACGCTGATGTAGTAGCCCTGGCTGGTGTTATTGCCGCCGCCCGCGCCGGGGTTCATCTGCCAGTTGGCCACCACGGTGAGATCGCCGGTCATGTTGGCCCGGATGACCACGGACTTCGTCGGCTTGCTGACGCCGCTGTAGGTCCAGCCCAGGAAAGTGAAGCCGCTCTTGTAGGGCACAGGGACATTGAGGGTCTGGGCCTGATCGGAGAGGTTATAGCTGGTGGGTCCGGAGCCGGTCATATAGCCGCCGTTGAGGTTGTAGGTAATCTTCCAGCTGGTGGGCTTGGGGGGCTTGACCTCCGCGTCCTTCCACACTGCGGTGATGGTGGTGTCGCCGGTGATGGTGATAACCGCGCCGGGGGCGTACTCCTTGCCGTCAAACTTCCACGCCTGGAAGGTCTTGCCCTCCGGAGCCGTGAAGCCGCAGGCAGGGAGGGTGTAGGTCGTGCCGCCCTCGGCCTTGGGCACGGTGACAGGGTCCATGGCGCCCGTACCGCCATTTGCGTCAAAGGTGATGGTCCAGGGCTTGGTGGGGTCATCGGGCTCGGGCTCCTTCTCCTTCCAGAGGGCGGTGATCGTCACCGCCTCGCTGTCCAGATAGACCTCCTCGCCGGGGGCGGCCTTCTGCTCGCCCTTCTGCCATGCGTCGAACTCCATGCCCTCGGGGGCGGTGAAGGTGCACTCCGGCAGCTTCAGCCACTCGCCCACCTTGTGGCCTTCCTCCACGATGGCCTCGCCGGTGCCCTCGCCGGGGTCGTAGGTCACGACGCAGTCCTTGGCGTCCGGGTCCACGTCCTTCTTCTTCCACTCCGCCTTCACAGTTGTCTTAGAGGCGGTTAGGATGATTTTGCCGCCTGCCGGATACTTGGTCCCTTCCACGCTCCAGCCGTCGAACTCCATGCCCTCCGGGGGAGTAAAGGCGCACGCGGGCAGCTCGTATTCAGTCACAGCCCCTTCTTCCGTCGCCTTGTCTACCGCCACAGGGCTCATCTCTCCGGTGCCGCCGTTGGGATCGAAGATGACGAGGTACTTGCCCTCGTCTTCTACCCAGTGGCCGGTGAGGGTGAGGGTACCGGAGAAGCCCTCCGGGAGGTCGATGAGGCTGTTGTTGAAGATGACCACCTGGTCGTTGTCGCAGGTCCACTTCTCAAAGATACTGCCGGGCTTCACAGGGGTGCCCTCGATGGGCAGAGGGGCGGGATAAGCGCCGTCGGTATATACGTAGTGGTCCGGTTTTGTCACGCCGCCGCCGTCCTGATAGACGATCTTGCCGTGCCAGACGGCGGTGGCCGTGGTCTCGGGAGCCGTCAGGGAGACGGTCCCGCCGGGGGCGTACTCAACACCACCGACCTTCCATCCGGCGAACGTCATGTCCGCAAAGGTGAAGCCGCATTCAGCGGGGAGCGGGGCCATCACGCCGGAGGTGCTGTTCTTGCGCACCCGGAAGGTCAGGTCTTCCATCGTACCCGCCGCGTTTTTGCTGCCGGGGAGGAATTTGAGGACATAGGTGTCCAGATTCTTTTCGTCCTCCCAGACTGCCGTTACGGTTTTGTCGCTATCGATGGTGATGGATGCGCCGGGGGCGTACTCAACACCACCGACCTCCCATGCCAGGAAGACGTACTTTGTCAATGGCGCATCCGGGTTATCCGGGTCCGGTACAGGGTCCGGGTAAGTGTAACCGCACTCCGGCAGGGTGTAGCTGGTGCCGTAGGTGAGGCCCCCTACAGGAGCCATTTCACCAGTTGCAGCAGGATCGCCTTTATCAAAGGTTACGGTGTAAAGGATATCCTTCCAGTGGGCAATGATGGTGTAGTCCTGCGTTACCACGGGGATCTTGTAGCCGATGGAGAATTTCCGCTGTAAGCCTTCGATCTCCCAGTAGTCGAACGCCTTGCCTGCTGGAGCCTTGAAGTCATCACCAAGAGTGGCCGGGTCCGGAAGTTCATACCCCTCTCCTTGGGAAAGCTCTTCCGTTCTATTTTGCGCGTTCTCAGTCCCGGTATTCGGAACAAGGGTGATGGTCCACTTGATGGCCTCCCACACGGGGACGAAGGTAATCGTGTCACCCTCTGCATCTTTATCGCTGTCCTTGACTGTATAGGTGTTACGGATCATGGTAGGGTTATCAGGATCAGAGTCTGGGGCGGCTATCTCAAAGTCAAGTTCCCGGTCGTTGACCTTGACCTTCCAAGTCTTGAACGTCTTCCCCTCGGGAGCAGTGAAGCCGCAGTCCCAGAGTGTGTGCTCATTACCTTCCCAAGTGGGGATGTCCGCCATCTCGCCGGTGCCGCCGTTTGCGTCAAACTTGATGGTGTAGTTCTTTGCCCAAATGGCGGTCAGTGTGATGTTCTCCAGCTTCATCACTTTGGTATCCAGCAGGACCTCGTCTTTGTTCTCCTCGGAACTTGTTAAGGGAAGATCTGAATTATCTGACTCTTTTTGAGCCGTGCCCTTCCAGCCTAAGAAGGTATAGCCCTCTTTGGTCGGGGCGGCCTGGGAGATGGATTCGCTTTCGATGGTGTATTCGCTGGTTTTAGTTGAAATTTCGCTACCATCCGGATTTTTACCCCAAGTACCGCCATCAGCATCCCAAGTGACCGTGTACTTCTTAAGATTCCAGTCAGCAAGGAGCGTCAGGTCGCCAAAGGTGCCCGCAGGGACGGTGACAGTGATGACGCCGTTTTCGTTTTTGGAGTCAACAGGCTTGCTCTCATCGCTGCTCACCCAGCCGTTCAGCTCGTAGCCGCGGCGGGTGGGGGCGGGGTCGGGAGGAAGATTATTAAGCGGTTTATCGTCCTCCGCGTCATACTCATAGGCGTCCGCACTGGTCTTTGTTTTCTCTCCGTCCTCCCACGCGCCGCCGTTGGCATCCCAGATGATGTCGTAGGTGTTGGGCTCAAACTCGCCATAGAGCAAAATGTCACTTAAATGGTCAGCCGGGATATATACGGTTGCCGTTCCAGGCTGATCCGGTGTGGGCTGTGTCACGCATACAGCGTCCAAGGGATCAGGAGGACTTTCTGGATCATATTCGGTATAGCTTTCGATCTTCCAGGTCATGCCATCCGCAACAGGAACCTCCACTGTGACCGTCTGTTTCTTAGGCGCGACTTTGATATCTACCTCACGGTAGATATCGTCCTTGTCATCAAAGACCAAGATGTTCTTCGCTGCGCCCTCCCAGTTCGCCGTGTAGGTGAGATCTCCTGTCTCTCCTGCGGGGATGATGAGTTCCTGCCGGAGCGTTTTATCCCGGGGGCTGGTCCAGCCGAGGAAGATATATCCGTCCTTATGCGGTGTCGGTACCCGTATAGCTTGTTTCTGGTCAGAGCGCGAATACTTTGCCAACGTCGTTGGGGTTTCATCTGTGATCCGAACGCCGTCATAGACGTTGTCGTTAGTGATGGTGTACTTGGCCGTGGTCGGTATATCCCACCACGCTTCAACGGTGGTGTTCTCCGTAAAGGCATAAGCATATCCGACGGGATAGACCACATCGCCGATGAGCCAACCCGCAAACGCCTTCTCTGACCCATCGTTATTTTTTTCAGGCAGAAAACGCTTCGGCTTCTCAATCAGAACCAATGGACTGCCCGCCAAGGTCTCCCGCGTCACATTTCCGCCGCTGCCATTGATCGAACCTTTGCCGGGTGTGAACGTAATCACAAGGGGCTTGTAATCTGTGATAACCTTAATGCCGCTGTTGGGGAAAATCGCCATCCCGTCTCCGGTAATCTGATTCCACTCCTGAGAAGAGCCCGTGTAGTAGACGGTTTCCAATTTGGGACAGTTGCTGAAAGCACCGCTGCCCGCCTCTTTCACGGTATCCGGGATCATGATGTCCACCAACACTGTAAATCCGGCGAAGGCACCGGCACCAATCCCCTTCACGCCGGCGTCGATCTGGATATGCTCGATTTGTCCTCTCAGGTGCTGCCAAGAATCGCCCTTCGTGATGTCAATTACGCCAGAGCCGTAGATGGAAAGCGTACCATCGGCAAACGTCCAATTTGTCCCGTCCCCGCAGGTACCGGAGGTCCGGGTTTCCTCTTCCTGCACCCGGACTGAGATGTTACCAGAAAGATTATCCATCACTTGGGTTTTAATGGCATCCCACTGCGCTGTTGTTCCGTTGAAATAGATATTGGTCAGCTTGGAACACCCCACCAGAGGCGATTTGCCCACTGTCACAACCGAACTTGGAATCGTAATCTGTGTCAGATTGGACAGGGCGGAAAAAGCACTGTCATGGATGCTGGTCACTCCGCTGAGAATTTCAATCGCTGTGATTTTCGATGCACTGCCGCTCCAGCTGGGGTTTGGGGGGGCCATTTCGCCTGTACCAGATGTAGCAAATATGGTCAATTTCCCGTCGTCGCCCAAAATCCACTCCACATTAGCCCCGCAGCTCCCGTTGGTAGGCGGGTCCACCGTCGTCCCCCCCGCCCACGCCGTTGGCATCAGCGAAACCATCAGGCACAGCGCCAGCAGAGCTGATAAAAACCTTCTTTTCATAGCAAGAAACTCCTCTCATCCCTTCTCGGGCGGGGCCCGCTGGGGCCCTTTTTCACATAGACTACCCTACCACAAAACCGGCTCTACTTCAATATGCCAAAGCCAAATTTGTGCAATATCTCCATTCCAATTTTTGGCGAAAGGAAGCCCCGGAGGGGGACCTCCGGGGCCATGTGCGCAGTCTGGGGGATTAGATGGCGGACATTCCGCTCTCGTCCACCTCGGCGGGAGCGCTCTCGCTCATCTCGGTGTACCAGGCGTTGTAAGCCTCCTCCTTCAAGGCGCTCTCGCAGGCGTAGTGCCAATAGGGGGTGTCGCCGTAGCCAACAAAGTACATGATGTGCGCGCCGGTACCGGCGTTGTAGACGATGCCGGTGTCGCCGCTCTTGCGGCCGTCCTCATAGCACCAGTCCTGGAAGGCGGCGACCATGCGGCCCTTGGGCACGTCCTCATAGAGGCCGCCGTTGTCCACGCTGCCGGGGTCCTTGGAGTTCTCCTCCGCCAGCTTGGCGAAGCCCTCCTCGGTGCCGTCCCAGGTGTCCAGGATCTCCTGGGCCTTAGCGGTGAGGAGCTCCTCGGTGGCCTCCTCGCCCTCGCCCAGCTCCAGGCTCTCGGCGCTGACGAGGACGTGGCGGACATTGTACTCCAGGGTCTCGTCCCGCTCCCGGCCGTTGAAGATGACAACATAGTAGCTGCTGCCGGACTCGTTCTCCAGCACCTCGGCGTCCCCGGCCTTGCGGCTCTCGTCGAAGAACCAGTTGCCGTAGAGGCTGTCGGTATAGGTCATCTCCGCGCTCTCGGAGTACCCGGCTTCGGCCTCGGTGGCCATGGCCTCGATGTCCTTGCCGTCCTTGTAGGCCGCGAGGATTTCCTCAGCGGTCTCCTTGGCCTGCTTCATGGCCTCGGC
>CAJUOA010000037.1 GCA_910587785.1 uncultured Oscillospiraceae bacterium
GAGATGCTATCCTGTGACTGGAGTTCAGACGTGTGCTCTTCCGATCTTCTACGCCCTCACCTTCTACCTCACGGACCCCAACGGGATCATGGTCCTCTCGGTGGCGGCGGCAGACCTGCTGGGCGGGGCGGTGGTGCCCCTCCCCTTCCTGCCGGACGGCTTCCGGCAGTTCGCGGCGCTGACCCCCTTCGGCTCCATGCAGAACGTGCCCCTGCGGCTCTTCAGCGGGGACATCCCTCTCTCAGAGGCCCCGGCGGTGATGGGACTGCAAGTATTCTGGATCACGGTCCTCATCTCGGGGGGATACCTTCTCACAAGAAACGGCCTGCGCCGCGCCGTCATTCTGGGAGGTTGAGACGATGAAGCTGTATTTGAAATTCCTGTCCATCCACTTCCGCTCCGCCATGACCTACCGGGCGAGCTTCTTCCTCAGCTGTCTGGGGCACCTGCTCATCACCACCAACGTCTTCCTCAGCGTGGTGTTCCTCCTGGACCGCTTTGACGCCATCGGCGGCTACACTCTGCCCCAGCTGAGCCTCTGTTACTCGGTCATCCTCGCGGCCACCAGCCTTGCGGAGTGCTTTGGGCGGGGCTTTGACGCCTTCACCCGCATCCTCGCCCAGGCGCAGTTCGATCGCATCATGGTCCGGCCCCGGCCTCTCTTCTTCCAGGTGCTCTGTCAGGATATGAAGCCCACCATGCTGGCCCGGGTGCTCCAGGCGGCCGTCATGCTCGTCTGGGCCGTCCCCTCCGGCGCGGTGGCCTGGACGCCCTGGAAGGCCCTCACCCTGGCGCTGATGATCCTCTGCGGCTCGGGCCTCTTCTTCGGCCTCGCGCTGGTCAACGCGGGCATCTGCTTTTTTACCCTGGAGCATGTGGAGGCTCTCAACATCTTTGTCGACGGCCCCCGGGAGTACGGCAAGTACCCCTTCGGCATCTACGGCAGGCCGGTGCTGATGGTCCTCACCTTCCTGGTGCCCCTGGCCCTGGTCCAGCACTGGCCTTTGCAGTACCTCTTCGACCGGGGACCGGCGTGGTACGGGCTGCTGCCCATAGCGTCGCTCCTGTTTTTGATCCCCTGCTTCCTGCTCTGGAGGCTGGGGGTGCGGCACTACTGTTCAACCGGATCTTAAGGCGCGTTTTATAGTTCCGCGAGAGGACCCGGGGGGAACCATCCTCCCGGGTCCCTCCGTGTCCGGATTCACAATTTATTTACAGGGTTCTTCAGGTTCGCTTCAGCAAACGATGGTACACTCTCCCTATCCAAGCCGCCCTGCGGGGCGGAAGAAAGGAAGTGTACCGGCGATGGATTTTCGCCACGAATGGAAGCATGAGATCGACTTATCGGACCTCACCGCCCTGCGCCGCAGGCTCCGGGCCGCGGCCCGGCCCGACCCCCACGCCCCCGGCGGGCGCTATCAGATACGAAGCCTGTACTTCGACACCCCCTCGGACCGGGCCCTGCGGGAGAAGCTGGACGGCGTCAACCGGCGGGAGAAGTTCCGCATCCGCACTTACAACGGCAATAGTTCCTTCATCCACCTGGAGAAAAAGAGCAAGCTGGGCGGTCTCTGCGCCAAGGAGAGCGCACCCCTGACGGCAGAGGAAGTCCGACTCCTCATAGGAGGCCACTGGGACTGGATGCCCCAGGACAGCCGCCCCCTCCTCCAGGAGCTCTATACCAAGATGCGCACCCAGCGTCTCCGTCCCAAGACCATCGTGGACTACACCCGGGAGGCCTACGTCTACGGCCCCGGGAACATCCGGGTCACCATGGACTACGGCATCCGCACCGGCCTGGGCTCCACTGATTTTCTCGACCACGGCTCCGTGACCATCCCCGTCCCCGGCTCCCCCATCATCCTGGAGGTCAAATGGGACGCCTTTCTCCCCGACACCATCCGCGCCGCCGTCGCCCTGGAGGGCCGCCGCACCGCCCCCTACTCCAAATACGCCGCCTGCCGGGCGTACGGTTAGGCAGTCATACTTTTTTTCTTTTTGAAAAAAGAAAAAAAGTATCAAAAAAAGAAAAACTTCTGTCCGCGAAACTTCGTTTCGCTCATGTTATATATAAGGAGACATCGCTATGACCTTCAATGACATCTTTAAGTCCAGCTTCCTGGAGAATATCGGCAGTGTCAGCCTCGTGGACATGGTCCTCGCCCTGGTGCTCGCTTTCGGGCTGGGACTCTTCATCTTCCTCGTCTACAAAAAAACCTTCTCCGGCGTCATGTACTCCTCCAGCTTCGCCGTCACCCTGGTGGCGCTGACCATGATCACCACCTTGGTCATCCTCGCCGTCACCAGCAACGTGGTCCTCTCCCTGGGCATGGTGGGTGCGCTGTCCATCGTCCGCTTCCGCACCGCCATCAAAGAGCCCCTGGACATCGCCTTCCTCTTCTGGGCCATCGCCGTTGGCATCGTGCTTGCGGCGGGGATGATCCCCCTGGCGGTCCTGGGCAGTGTGTTCATCGGCGTCGTCCTGCTGGTGTTCGTCAACCAGAAGCCCTATCGCGACCCCTACATCGTGGTTCTCAGCTGTGACGGCCACGAGAGCGCCCAGCGCTCCCTGGACTACCTGGAGGCCCAGGTCCAGCGCTGTGTGGTCAAGAGCAAGACCGCCCAGCGGGGGTCCGTGGAGCTGAACCTGGAGGTGCGCATGAAGGACGCCGACACCGGCTTCGTGGACACCCTTGCCGGTCTGGAGGGCGTACAGAGCGCCGTCTTGGTCAGCTACAACGGCGACTATATGGGGTGACGGGCATGTCCACACATCGCTTTATCGACCGCATCTGCTGTGCCGGACTGGCGCTGGCTCTGATGCTGACCCTCCTCTTTTTCGCCGGAGAGGCCCTGGGCCTCCAGGCCGCGGCTAAGACCATGGGCTATGAGGACCGGCTCTTCGATACCAGCCGGGTCCACACCATTGATATCGTCATGGACGATTGGGACGGCTTTCTTGACACCTGTGAAAATGAGGAGTATACTGCCTGCGCTGTGGTCATCGACAGCGAGGCCTACCACAACGCGGGCCTGCGGGCCAAGGGCAATACCTCCCTCAGCTCCGTGGCGGCCTACGGAAACGACCGCTACAGCTTCAAGGTGGAGTTCGACTGCTACCAGGACGGCGTAAGCTACTACGGCCTGGACAAGCTCAGCCTCAACAACATCATCCAGGACAACACCTACCTCAAGGACTACCTCAGCTACCGGATGATGGCCTCCTTCGGCGCGGCGGCGCCGCTGTGCAGCTTCGCCTTTCTCACCGTCAATGGCGAGGACTGGGGGCTGTACCTCGCCGTGGAGGGCGTGGAGGACGGCTTCCTTCAGCGAAACTACGGCGCGGACTACGGCAGTCTCTACAAGCCGGACAGCATGAGCTTTGGCGGAGGCCGGGGCGCGGGCCGGGACTTCAATATGGAGGATATGGACTTCGATTTTGGGGAGTTTGACCCCCAGAAGTTCGCCCAAAACACCCAGAGCCCGCCGGAGAACGCTCCCAGCCCGCCGTCCGGACAAGGAGCGGAAAACAAAAATCCCTCCCCGGGCGGGTTCGGCGGCATGGGGAGCAGCGACGTGAAGCTCCAGTACAGCGGCGACGACCCGGACAGCTACTCGAACATCTTCGACAACGCCAAGACTGACGTGACCTCCGCCGGCAGGGACCGCCTCATCGAGGCCCTGCGGACTCTCAGCGGCACGGACCCGGCCTCGGCGGTGGATATCGACCAGGTGCTCCGCTACTTCGTGGTCCACACCTTTGTCTGCAACGGGGACAGCTACACCGGCTCCATGGTCCACAACTACTACCTCTATGAGGCGGACGGAGTGCTCTCCATGATCCCCTGGGACTACAACCTGGCCTTCGGCGGCTTTGACGCGGGGTCCGGGGCCAAGAGCGTGGTCAACTCCCCCATTGATTCCCCGGTCAGCGGCGGGTCCCTGGAGGACCGGCCCATGATCGCCTGGATCTTCTCCGACCAGCAGTACACGGACCTCTACCACCAGTACTACGCCCAGTGGCTTGCGGACTTCTTCGACAGCGGGGCCTTTGAGGCCATGCTGGACGAGACGGTGGCCCTCATCTCCCCCTACGTGGAGCGGGACCCCACCAGGTTCTGCACCTATGAGGAGTTCGAGACCGGCGCGGCGGCGCTGAAGACCTTCTGTCTCCTGCGGGCGGAGAGCGTCGCGGGGCAGTTGGAGGGTGCGATCCCCTCCACCAGCGAAGGGCAGGCGGCGGATGACGCCTCCCTGGTGGATACCGGGGACCTCTCCCTGACGGACATGGGGTCCATGAACATGGGCGGGGGCTTCGGAGGCGGTCCGGCCCGGCCTGCCATGGCGGAGAGCGGACAGTCCCAGGAGCTGAGGGCGTTCCCCTCTCCGCCCGAGGGGCAGGAGCAGTCCCAGCAGGGGCAGCGGCCCCAGGGGTTCCCCGGCGGAGGGGGCTCCCAGCCGGATGCGCAGTCTCCTGGGGTCCTGCTGGCGCTCTCAGCGGCGGTGCTCCTGGCCGGCCTGGCGTTCGCGTTCAAATTCAAGCGGTAAAATAACCATGAGCAAGCGTAAGCTTGCGAACAAAAAGTTTTTCTTCTTTTGCTTCTTTTCTTCTTTGTCCACAAAGAAGAAAAGAAGGGGAGGTGTGTATGAAGATTTTGATTATCGAGGATGAGAAGCTGCTGGCGGATTCGCTGAAGGTCCTGCTGGAGTCGAAGGGCTTCGAGGTGGAGGCGGTATACGACGGGGAGACCGGCGCGGACTACGCCGAGCTGGGCATCTACGACCTGCTGATCCTGGATGTGATGATGCCCGGGATGGACGGCCTTGCCGTTGCGAAGCGGGTACGCTCCCTGCGGTGCTCCACGCCCATCCTCATGCTGACCGCCAAGTCGGACCTGGAGGACCGCATCCAGGGCCTCAACGCCGGGGCGGACTACTACCTCACCAAGCCCTTCGACACCCGGGAGCTCCTCGCCTGCGTGGGCGCGCTCCTCCGCCGTCAGGGCGGGCAGACCGACGCCATGCGCTTCGGCAACACCACGCTGGACCTGGCCAGCGGTACCCTGGAGTGCGGGGAAGCCAATGTGCGCCTCTCCGCACGGGAGTTTGACGTGATGCGCCTCCTCTTCCAGACCCAGGGGCGCAACCTCTCCAAGGAGGCCATCCTGGCTCGGGTGTGGGGGTACGACTCCAACGCGGTGGAGAACCATGTGGAGGTCTACGTGGGCTTCCTGCGAAAGAAGCTGGCCAGCATCGGCTCCAATGTGCGCATTGAGGCGGTGCGGCGGCTGGGCTACCACCTGGAGGAGGACAAGGGATGCTGAGACGCCTGCGGCTGAAATTCATCTGCATCAACATGGTCACCGTGACGGCCATGCTCTGCGTGATCCTGGGTCTCGTCTACCACTTTACCCGGATGAATCTGGAGCAGGAGAGCCTGCGCCTGATGCAGACCGCCGTAGAGCGCCCCTTCCAGCCGGGACCGCCCGGCCAGCTGCCGGAGCAGCTCCCCCTGCCCTGTTACTTCATCCTCCGCTCGGGCAGGGACGGCATGGACATCGTCGCCCAGTCCGGCTATGACCTGACAGACCAGGCCCTCCTGGAATCCTGCCTGGAGGCGGCCCTCGCCTCCGGAGCTCCCGTGGGGGTGCTGGAGGACTACGGCCTGCGCTTCTGCCGCGCCGCCCGTCCGGGGGAGGTGCGCTTCATCTTCGCCGGCATCTCCAGTGAGCGGACCACCCTGAAGAACCTGCTGGGCACCTCCCTGCTGGTGGGGGCGGTGAGCTTCATCGCCTTCCTGGGCATCAGCCTTCTCCTGGCCCGCTGGGCGGTGGGGCCGGTGGAGCGGGCCTGGGCCCAGCAGAAGCAGTTCGTGGCCGACGCCTCCCACGAGCTCAAAACGCCCCTTACGGTCATCATGACCAACGCCGAGCTCCTCCAGTCCGGCGCTCCGGAGCAGGTCCCCCGGGCCTCCCGGAGCATCCTCGCCATGTCCCGGCAGATGCGGGGGCTGGTGGAGGGCCTGCTGGAGCTCGCCCGGGCCGACGCGGGTACAGCCCGGGACGCCCTCGTCCCCCTGGACTTCAGCAAGCTGGTCTCCGACGCCCTCCTCCCCTTCGAGCCCATCCTCTTTGAGGCGGGACTGGACTTTACCAGCCGCGTGGAGCCCGGCATCCGGCTCACCGGCAACCCCGGACAGCTCCGGCAGGTGGTCCATATCCTCCTGGACAACGCCAGGAAGTACACCTCCCCCAACGGACAGGTCACGGTGGACCTCCGGCGGCGGGGCCGGGGGCGCTGCGTCCTCTCTGCGGCTACCAGCGGTCAGCCTCTGACCCGTCAGGAGCGCACCGACATCTTCAAGCGCTTCTACCGCACCGACCCCGCCCGGGCCATGGACCAGAGCTACGGCCTGGGGCTCTCTATCGCCCAGACCATCGTCTTGGCCCACCAGGGCCGCATCTGGGCGGAGAGCGGCGGGCAGGTCAACACGTTTTTTGTGGAACTGCCCCTGTGAACCTTCCTTTTTCTTTTGTGTACAAAAGAAAAAGGAAACGAAAAAGAAAAAACTTTGTCCGCGAAACTTCGTTTCGCTCATGTGGATCTTGTTGAGCGCTCTTTCCTGCAAAATTTGACAAATCTTGTCGAATCAATTATAATTGTGAACAGTGTGTTTCCAACTATAGGGATTTGAGGAGAAATGTCTATGAAATACCTGCTCTGCTGTCTGTTTGCCGCCCTTTTGTTACCGGCCGCCGTCGTGGTGACCACGACCTCCGAGCCTGTGGAGGCCGCACCCGCTCCGGAGGAGGAACAGCCCGCTCCCGGCGGCGAGGGGACCGTCCTCGTAACGGGTCCCGACGGTGCGCAGTACGAGATCGTGGAGGTCCCGGCGGAGGAGGAGCCCCTCACGGCGGAGGACCTGCTGTCCTTCTCCTTCCAGGACATCCCCGAAGGGGACCCCTCCGCCGGGTGCGCAAGCTACGTGGCCGCCCGGAAGGTGCTCCAAGGCGCGGGGGGCGGCCGGTTCCTTCCGGACCAGTCCGTCACCAGGGGGGCGCTGATGGTGGTCATCCACCGCTTGGCCGGGGAGCCTTACTGCCCCCTTGCCGTGGGCTTCCCCGACCTGGGGCCGGAGGATTGGCAGTTCGACGCGGTCTCCTGGGCCCTCTATGCCCGCATCGCCGCCGGGAATGAGGACGGCGGCTTCGCCCCCAACGCTCCCGTGACCCGGGCACAGCTCGCCGTGTTCCTCTACCGCTATGCCGCCTATATGGGCGTGAGCCTCCACTGCTCCGGGGAGCTGGGGGACAGCTATCTGGACGCCGCCGCCGTGCCGGACTACGCCCGTAAGGCCCTCTCCTGGGCCCTGGAGAACGGGCTCTACGCCTCCCTGGTCTCCGACACCATCTACCCCGGCCTCCCTGTCTCCCGCATCCAATTGGCCCAGGTGCTGGTGGCCCTCGCCGCCCGGGAGGAGGACCCCCTGGCCGCGTCCCTCGTTGAGAAGCTCCCCTCCCCCGTGCCCCAGAGCGCAAGCCGCGTCAATCACGACGCCATCCAGGACGCTGTGGACGCCGCCGCCCGGAAGTACGGGGCCGTGGGCGTCCAAGTGGCGGTGGTGGAGGACGGCGCGGTCACCGGCGTCTTCAACTACGGCTGGGCCCACAAGGGGAACACCGTCATGGAGGCGGATCACAAAATCCGCTGTGCCTCCATCTCCAAGGTCTTCGTGGGCATGACCGCCATGCTCCTCCGGGAGGACGGCCTCCTGGACCTGGACGGCGACATCAGCCCTTACTGGGGCGTCACCGCCCGGAACCCCCGCTATCCCGAGATCCCCATCACCTTCCGCTCCCTCATGAGCCACACCTCCTCCATCCGTGTCTTCGGCGACGGCGTCAGCCGCTCCTACAGCGCCGTCAGGTCCAAGCTGGGGAGCTCCGCCGGATACTCCAGCGTCATGCCCGGGGCCATCACCTCCTGGAACTACAACAACTACGCCTTCGGCGTCCTGGGCATGACCCTGGAGCTTGCCGCGGACCGGTACCTGGACGATATCCTGGATGAGAAGCTCTTCTCGGCCATGGAGATCGATGCCGCTTTCACAGGAAGCGGCATCGGCGGCACGGACCGGATCGCTGCCCTGTACTACCACGGGGGCGCCGTGGGCCGGTCCGTGCCGTCGCTCCTCTCCGATGTCCGCCCCGACTGCCCCGGCGGCACCGGGGAGTACTTCGCCGGGGGCCTCATCATCAGCGCGCAGGACTTGGCCAAATTGGCCGCCCTCCTGGCCAATGATGGCTGCTTTGAGGGTGCGCGGCTCCTGGACGCGGAGTCGGTGGCCCTCATGGAGAGCCGCTATGGCCGCCTCGGCGACGGCACCTATCAGGCCCTCCCCCTGCGCTCCCAGGGCGGCATCTACGGCCGGGACACCCTCTACTACCACACCGGGAGCGCCTACGGCGTCTACAGCTTCTTCTCCTACGACCCGGCCGCACGGGACGGCGTGGTGGTCCTCACCACCGGCGCAAGCGCCGCCAAGGACAGCCGGGGCATCTACGCCGTCTGCGGGGAGATCAGTCAGTACATCTACGATAAGATCGCGTGACCGCCGTCTGAACGCAAGGAAGCCCCCTCTGCACAGAGCAGAGGGGGCTGTTTTGTCTCCAGAGGGACGGTCAGCGGTCGTTGTTGAAGATTTTGAGGATGTCGTCGAAGGGGTCCTTCTCTTCGGGCTTCTCCTCCTCGCCGGAGATGCCGAGGATGTCGTTGATCATCTTGTTCTGAGCCCCGCCGTTGACGTTGATGACCTTGCCGTCGGCGCTCTTCTTCTCGTCAAAGCCGGTGGCGATGACGGTGACCCGGATCTCGTCGTTGAGCGTCTCGTCGAAGGCAGCGCCGAAAATGGTATTGGCGTCGGGATGGACCGCCGCCTGGACCATGGAGGCGGCAAGCTCCACGTCCTCGAAGCTGATGTCCGCAGGCCCGGACACGTTGACCAGGATGCCCCTCGCGCCGTTGATGGAGGTCTCCAGCAGGGGGCTGGAGATGGCCATGCGGGCGGCGGCCTCGGCCTTGTCCTTGCCGGAGGCACGGCCCACGCCCATGTGGGCGAGCCCCGCGTCCTTCATGATGGCGGTCACATCGGCGAAGTCCAGGTTGATGAACCCGGTCTCCCCGATGAGCTCGGAGATGGAGAGCACCGCCTGGCGCAGCACGTCGTCGGCGATCTCAAAGGCGTTGGCGAAGGTCACCTTCTGCTCCGTGGCGTGCTTGAGCCGGTCGTTGGGGATGATGACCAGGGAATCCACCTTGCCCCGCAGGTCCTCGATGCCCTTCTCCGCCTGCATCATCCGGCGGCGCCCCTCGAAGGCGAAGGGCTTCGTCACCACACCCACGGTCAGGATGCCCTGCTCCTTGGCGGCCTCGGCTACGATGGGGGCCGCGCCGGTGCCGGTGCCGCCGCCCATGCCGGCGGTGATGAAGACCATGTCCGTGTTCTCCAGGGCCTTGGTGATCTGACTGCGGCTCTCCTCCGCGCTCTTGCGGCCCACCTCGGGGTCCGACCCGGCCCCCTGGCCGTGGGTCAGCTTCTCCCCGATCTGGATCTTATACTCCGCGCTGGCCACGTTGAGAGCCTGCTTGTCCGTGTTGACCACCACAAAGTCAACGCCCGTGACGCCCGAGCGGACCATGCGGTTGACCACGTTGCCTCCGCCGCCGCCCACGCCGATGACCTTGATCCTCGTCACGTTATCGGGCGCGGTTACCAGTTCAAATGCCATAGTGGAATCCTCCTACCACAATTTGTATCTCCCGTAAATGCGGGGCCTTGGACGCCCCAACATCATGTATCAGCCATTTTATCTATTGTATGCTTTTTTGCCTCCCAGGTCAATAGCTGATTTTCACTTTTTCGGAAATTTTATAGCGAACACCCCCGCAGGGCCGCCTCAATGGCCGTAGGGGATGAAGTTGACGACGTTATCCGCCCTGGTCATGCGCAAAATACCGGTCTCATTGGGCTCCAGCTTCCCGACCACCTCCTGGAGGCACTTGAGCTTGAAGCTGAAGTCCGCGTTGTAGGCCACCTCCACCTGGAAGCGGCCGTCACAGCTGAGGACCAGCTTCTCCCGGTCCCCGGCGTCGACGGAGTCGATCCGGCCCGCCATGTTCAGCTGCTCCATGGCCTGGAGGAGCTCCAGGAGCTTCTCCTCGCTCAGGCGGCTGTCCTCCGAGAGGACCAGGCTCCTGCCCGCCTGGGGGTCCGCCGCCTCCAGGCCGGAGAGGAGGAGGTAGTCCTGGGCCTGGGCCTCCTCCGCCATCTCCAGGATCTTGATGCGATCCTCCCCGGCGTTCAGGAGCCAATAGGCCCCCGCCCCGGGGACGGCCGCGATGGCCCGGGTCTCGGTCACCTCGATCATAAGGGTGTCCGGAAACTTGGGGTAAACCCGGGCGTCGGTGATATAGGGCATCTGGGTGTAGAGCCGCCGGGAGATGCCGTAGCGGTTGAGGAGGATCAGGTTGTCCCCCTGCTCCACGCCGGAGGCGGCGATGATCTCCCCGGCATCGTAGCGGATGTTCCCGCTGACCTCCACCTTGTCTACCTTGAAGAAGAGGGTGAGGGCCGCCACGATGGCCGCCGCCGCCAGGAGCACCGACAGCGGGCGGAGCAGACGGCCCAGGAGCCCTCTGCGCCGCCTGCGGCGGGAACTTCTCTTTTTCGCCATGCCGGTCTCACTCCTTCTCTCTGTCTTTGGATGCTGGTCTGGCTACGGGCGCTCCTCGATGTCCGCCCCCAGAGCCCGGAGGTCCCGGACCGGGTCCTCGTAGCCCCGGCGGATGTGGTGGACCTCCCCGATGCGGGTGGTCCCCTGGGCGGCGAGGCCCGCCACCAGCAGCGCCGCCCCGCCCCGCAGGTCCGTACAGCGCACCGCCGCGCCGGAGAGGCGCTCCACCCCCGTCACCACCGCCACCCGGTCCGCCACATGCACGTCCGCGCCCATGCGGCAGAGCTCATCCACATGGCGGTAGCGGTTCTCGAAGATGTTCTCCACGAACACCGTCGCCCCCCTGCTCCTCAAAAGCGCGGCCATGAGGATGGCCTGGGCGTCGGTGGGGAAGCCGGGGTAGGGGGCGGTGCGCACCGTGCCGATGGAGCGCAGGGCTCCGCCGGAGCGCAGGGACAGGCGCTCCTCGTCCCCGCAGACCTCGCAGCCCGCCTCGTGGAGGGCCGCGGTGACAGTGGAGAGATGGCTTGCGCGGACATTGGTCAGCTCCACCTCTCCCCCGGCCGCCGCCACGGCGGCCAGGTATGTAGCAGCGGCGATCCGGTCCGGCATCACCGTGTGGACCGCGTCCCGGGTCCTCTGCCGGCCCACCACCCGGACGGTGGAGGTGCCCGCGCCCCGGACGTCACAGCCCATGGCTTGCAAAAATGCCTGCAAGTCGCCGATCTCCGGCTCCCGGGCGGCATTGACGATAAGGGTCTCCCCCGCCGCGCCGCAGGCGGCGAGGATCAGGTTCTCCGTAGCCCCCACGCTGGGCAGGCTCAGGGCGATCTCCCGTCCGGCCATCTCCCCGGCCTCACAGCAGAGGCGTCCCCCCTCCTCCCGGACCCGGGCCCCCAGCTTCCGCAGGGCGGCCAGGTGCAGGTCCACAGGCCGGGGGCCCAGCTCGCACCCGCCGGGGTAGCTGGTCTCCGCCCGGCCGCACCGGGCGAGGATGGCCCCCAGGAAGATGACCGAGGAGCGCATCTCCCGCATCAGGCAGTCGGGGATGTCCCAGCGGCAGAGGGGCGCGGCATCCACGGCCAGGTCCGGCCCCTCCCACCGGGCCTCGCAGCCCAGATGCCGGAGGATGCGGACGCTGGCCTCCACGTCGCTGAGGCGGGGACAGCCCCGGATCAGGGAACGCCCCGGGTGGAGCACCGTGGCCGCGAGGATCGGGAGTACGCTGTTTTTCGCCCCCTGGACGCGGAGCGTGCCCTCCAGGGGCTTTCCGCCCCGGATGATGATCTCGTTCATAGATATTCCTCCGCATATGGATTTTCTAAACTAATCCATGGTATGCGGAAGGAAAAAAACTGCTACTTTCCCCGCTTTGGGCGGCAGAGGTCCATGACGGCGGCGTAAATTTTCTCCGAGGCGTCCACGCTTCCCAGCTCCCCCATGGCCGCGCTCATGCGGCGGCGGCGGTCCGGGTCTTGGAGGATGGAGCAGGCGGTGTCGAAGAGCTTCTCGCCGCTGCACTCCCGCTCCAGGAGCATCACCGCCCCTCCGGCGTCCGCGAGGACCCGGGCGTTGTGCTCCTGGTGGTTGTGGGTGACGTTGGGGGAGGGCACGATGATGGCCGGGACCCCCAGGGCGGTCAGCTCGCTGATGGTACTGGCCCCGGCCCGGGAGATCACCAGGTCCGCCGCCCGCATATAGGTGCCCATGTCCTGGATGTACTCCCGTACATCCAGCTCCGGCGTCTTGGTCAGGTCCACCCCCGCCCCCTTGAGGTACTCCGCCATGTGGACGCTGTCCAGCTTCCCGGCGGCGTGGACGTGGTGGAAGGGGACCTCCCTGGCCTCCAGGGCGAGGAACCGGGCGGTCTGCCGGTTCATCTCCGCCGCCCCCTGACTGCCCCAGAAGGAGACGATGAGGGGCTTGCCGCCGTCCACGCCCAGGCGCTTTTTCGCCTCCGCCTTGGTCAGGCGGAAGAAGTCCCCCCGCACCGGCGTGCCGGTGACCAGGACCTTCTCCGGGTGCTTATAGTTCTTCCGGCACTCCTCGAAGCCCACCATGATGAGGTCCGCATGGCCCTCCAGGAGGCGGGTGGTGAGGCCGGGGATGGCGTTGGACTCGTGGATGGCGGCGGGGATGCCCCGCTTCGCCGCCGCGCGGACCATGGGATAGCTGGCGTAGCCTCCGGTGCCCACCACCAGGTCCGCCGGGAACGCCTCCAGAATGGCCCGGGCCTGGGCCGGGGAGCGCAGGAGGTTCTTTACTGTGATCAGATTGTGCTTCAGCTCCCTGGGTGCGAGGGAGCGGTGGAAGCTGGAGATCTCCACCGTCCGGAAGGGCCACCCGGCGGCCTCCACCAGCTGCTTTTCCAGGCCCCGGCGGGCACCGACGAACAAGATCTCGCTCTCAGGCTTCCGCTCCTTGATGAGGCCCGCCAGCGCCAGGGCGGGGTTCACATGGCCCGCCGTGCCGCCGCAGGTGAACAGGACTTTCATACGCGCTCCCCCTCTCTACCCGGCCTTGGGCGCTTTGATCTGCCGCGAGACCGAGAGCACGATCCCCACCTCCACCAACTGGATGGCCAGCGCCGTGCCCCCGTAGCTGAAAAAGGGCAGGGAGATGCCGGTGTTGGGGATGAGGTTCGTCACCACGGCGATGTTCAGGAAGGTCTGGAGGGCGATCTGGGTGGTGACGCCCACGACGAGGAGGCTCCCGAAGCGGTCCCGGGCGTGGATGGCCAGCCAGAAGCCCCGGATGATGAGCATGGCGAAGAGGGCCATGATAAGGGTGGCTCCCACCAGTCCCAGCTCCTCAAAAACGACGGCGAAGATGAAGTCGTTGTGCTCCTCCGGGAGGAACATGAACTTCTGACGGCTCTTGCCCAGCCCCACCCCCAGAAGGCCCCCGGAGCCCACGGTGATGAGGCTCTGGATGGTCTGCCAGGCCTGGTCCCGCTGGAACTCCGGCGTGCCGCCGAAGGGGTCCCGCCAGACGGTGATGCGGGAGGCGTTGTATTTGACCACCTTCTCCATGAAGTCGGTGAAGAGCACCACGTAACCGGCCGTGCCCACGCTTGCGAGGCCCGCCGCGATCCATCCCCAGTGGATGCCCCCCACCACCATCATGGCCGCGCCGATGCCGAAGATCAGGATCGCGCCGGAGAGATGGGGCTCCTTGCCGATGAGGAGCACCGCCGCCAGCAAGATCACGATGTGGGGCAGAAAGCCCTCCCGCCAGGTCTTCATCTTCTCCCGCTTACTGGAGATGGACTGGGCGAAGTAGATGATGATGCCCAGCTTCGCCACCTCCGAGGGCTGGAACTGCCCGGCCTGGACGCCGGGGATGCCCAGCCAGCGGGTGGCGTGGTTGCGGGTGATGCCGACGCCTGGGATCAGCACCAGCACCAGCAGGACGAAGGAGATGCGCAATATCCACTTGGCCGGGCCCTCGAAGCGGTGGTAGTTGATCTTGGACATCCAGAGCATGGCGAAGACCCCGAGGCCCGCAAAGCCCGCCTGCCGCTTGAAGTAATAGAGGGCGTCATAGCCCACGTCCGGGTCCGCCTGGGCGGAGGGGAAGCTCGCCGAGAGGAGCATGATGAGCCCGATGCCCAGAAGCATCATCGCCAGCATCAGGAAGGGCAGGTCCATGGGGCCCCGGGCGGCCTCCCAGGCCTCCCGCTCCCTGCGCCTCTGCTCCTTCTCCTTCATCCGCTTTAGACGGCGGTATTCCTCTCTGGTCATGGGCGTTTCCTCCTTTCCCGGGGAATGGAACGAATGAATGTTGGGCTTCGCCCAAACCCACCAGGGCTCCGCCCTGGACCCGGCAGGGACGCTGTCCCTGCACCCTGCCAGGGGCTGAGCCCCTGGACCCGCAAATTGTGTTCCGCGTTATACGATCCGGTTCATCACCCCGAAGAGCGCCAGGGCGCAGAACAGGGTGGAGATGGCAGTAAAAACGGTCACGATCTTTGTCTCGCTCCACCCGCACATCTCGAAGTGGTGGTGGATGGGGGCCATTTTGAAGATGCGCTTGCCGTGGCTGAGCTTGAAGTAGGTGACCTGGATGATGTCGGAGAGGGTCTCGACGATGTAGATGATCCCCACCAGCGCCAGCACCAGGGGCATGTCAAAGGCAAAGGCCATGCCCGCCACCGCGCCGCCTAAAAACAGCGACCCGGTATCGCCCATGAAGACCTTGGCGGGGTGGGCGTTGAAGAGCAGGAAGCCCAGCAGGCCCCCCAGCAGCGCCGCAGCGAAGATGCCCAGCTGCTTGTAGCTCCACCAGGTGGCGGCGGAGACGAAAAAGAGGGCCACCGGGATGGTCACCGAGGTGCTCAGGCCGTCCAGGCCGTCGGTGATGTTCACGGCGTTGACACAGCCGACGATGACGAAGGCCGCAAAGACCATGTACAGCGGCCAGCTCAGGGCGATGCTGAAATTGAAGAAGGGCACGTAGAGGTTGGGACTCAGCCGCCCCTCGTAGCGCATGAGGATGAGAAACAAGATCGCCGCCGCCAGCTGGAGGGCGAACTTCTGCAGCGCTGTGAGGCCCAGATTCTGATGGTGCTTGACCTTCTCGTAGTCGTCCAAAAAGCCGATGACGCCGAATACGGCGGCAAAGAGGAACACATAGATGTGGCTCAGGTCCCCCGCCAGCATCCCTTTCCAGCCCATCACCAGGATGGACACCCCCAGCCCGGCGATGAACATCAGCCCCCCCATGGTGGGGGTGCCCGCCTTGGTGGCGTGCCACTTGGGGCCCTCCTCCCGGATGGCCTGCCCCGCCTTCAGACGGCGCAGGGCGGGCAGTATCACTTTCCACCCCAGCAGGACCGTCACGGCGAAGCTGAGGATACACGCTGTGATCATTTCCATAGTACATTCTCCCTCGTCCCGACCGGCGGTCAGGCTCTCTCCTGTTGTTGAAGCTCCTGGATGTAGGCGGCCACCACCTCCCGCTCGTCCAGGTGGCGCTTTTCGTGGCCGACGATCTGATAGGTCTCATGGCCCTTCCCCGCCAGGAGGATGACGTCCCCCGGCCGGGCGTGGTCCATGGCGAAGCGGATGGCGTCGATGCGGTTCTCCACCACCACATACTCGGTGTCCGTGCCCACCATGCCCTCGACGATGTCGGCGATGATGGCGTGGGGGGCCTCGGTGCGGGGGTTGTCGGAGGTGACGATGACGAAGTCCGCCAGGTCCGCCGCAATCTTGCCCATGAGGGGCCGCTTGGTCCGGTCCCGGTCCCCGCCGCACCCGAAGAGGGCCACCACCCGCCCCCGGGCGAAGCCCCGCAGGGAGGTGAGCACATTGGCCAGGGCGTCGGGGGTGTGGGCGTAGTCGATGAGCATAGTGTAGTCCCCGGGTGTGGGCACCACCTCCACCCGGCCCTTGACGTGGGCGCTGTGGCGGAGGATGCGGGCGCTCTCCCCCAGGGGGACGCCCAGGGCCTTGGCCGCCGCTAAGACCCCCAGGGTGTTGTAGACCATAAATCCGCCGGGGATGCCCACGCGGACGGCCACGGTCTCCTTTTTCCCGGCGGCGTCGAAGGCGATGCCCCCGGCGCTCAGGGTGATGTTCCGGGCGGCGAGGTCCGCCTCGCCCTCCCCGATGGAGATCCTCCCGCAGGCGGCCCCGGCCATGATCCGCTCCGCCCAGGGGTCGTCGGCGTTGTATACGCCCACGCCGCACTGCCGGAAGAGCCGGGCCTTGGCGTCGCAGTAGTTCTCCATCGTGCCGTGGAAGTCCAGGTGGTCCTGGGTCAGATTGGTGAAGATGCCCACCGCGAAGCGGACCCCCTCCACCCGCTTGAGGGACAGCGCGTGGCTGGAGACCTCCATGACCACATGGGTACACCCCGCGTCCGCCATGCGGCGGAAGAGGCGCTGGAGCTCGAAGGATTCCGGAGTGGTGCGCTCGGTGGGGACGATCTCGGAGCCGATCATGTTCTGGTTGGTGCCGATGAGGCCCACCTTGGCCCCCAGGGCCTGCTCCAGGATGTCCTTGAGGAGGTAGGTGGTGGTGGTCTTGCCGTTGGTGCCGGTGACGCCCACCAGCTTCATGGAAGCCGCCGGGTTAGCGAACCAGTTGATCCCCACCCGGGCGAGGGCGGCCCGGCTGTCAGAGGTGCACACGCAGGGAACGTCCTCCTCCGGCGCTTTCTCGCAGAGGACGCAGGCCGCGCCCTTCTCCAGGGCCATGGGGATGAAGCGGTGTCCGTCGGTCTCGCAGCCGGTCATGGCCACGAAGAGGTCGCCGGGCTTCGTCTCCCGGGAGTCGTAGCTGACGCCGGTGATCTCCAGCGCAGGGTCCCAGCGCCCGTCTAAAATGTCAATGCCTTGCAGTAATTTCCCCAGGTTCATGGTATGCAGCCTGCACTTTCCATATTCTTGTCTGTTAATCCGCGTGCTGGACCGTCTGCCCCATCTGGACGGTGACGACGGTGCCCGCCGGGACCTGCTTCTCCGGCTCCAGGGACTGGCTGATGGCCTTGATGCCCTTGGTGCCGCTTGCGCCGGTGGACTTCATGATGAGCCCGGCGTTGGTGATGGCCTTATTGGCCTCGGAGGCGGAGAGGCCCACCACGTTGGGCACGGTGCAGGGCTCTCCCGACTTCTCCGCGCCCATGTACAGGATGATCTCCGCGCTGGCGGGCACGATGGCCCCGCCCACGGGGGTCTGGTCGGTGACGGTGTCCCCGCCGCCCACGGTGCGGTAGGCCGAGAAGCCGTACTCCGTCAGCTTGGCGGCGGCCTCGTCCTTGGTCAGGCCCACCACGTAGGGCACGGTGCTGTCAGCGGACCCGGCGTCCTCGTCATCGTACTGGGGCGCGATGCCCAGGTAGGGCAGGATATCCGACATGATGGCCGACGCCGTGGGCGCAGCCATGTTGCCGCCGGAGACGAAGGTGCCCGTGAAACGGGACGGGGTGTCCAGCGTTAAGAGCATGATGACCTGGGGGTCGTCCGCCGGGGCGAAGCACATGAAGGACACCACGACCTCATTGTAGCCGTTCTCGTCCTTGATGCCCGTCTTATCTGCGGTGCCGGTCTTGCCGCCGATGCGGTATCCGGCCACCTGTCCGTTGCGCCCGCCGCCGTCGGAGACCACGTATTCCAAGATATCCCGGACCGTGGCCGAGGTCTCCTCGCTGATGACCTGCCGGACGGGGGTGGCGTCGTGCTGTTTGATGACGTTGCCGTCGCTGTCGAGCTCCTTCTCCACCACGTAGGGGGTATAGAGGTAGCCGCCGTTGATGCAGGCGGACTGGGCTGTGATGAGCTGGAGGGGCGTGACGTTGAAGGTCTGCCCGAAGGAGTTGGTGGCGAGGTAGATGTCCGCCTTGACGAAGATGTCCCGGTCGATCAAAATGCCGCCCACGTCGCCCTGGAGGTCCACCCCGGTCTTGTCCTGAAGGCCGAAGTCCAGCAGGTAGTCGTAGAACTTGTTAGAACCCACGGCGAAACCGATGCTCATGAAGGCGGGGTTGCAGGAGTGCCCCACCGCCTCCTTGAGGTTCTGACTGCCATGGCCGAGTTTATTGGAGCAGTTGATGAACCGGTCGCCGACTTGCAGGCCGCCATTACAGGTGAAATTGCTGTTGAGGTTGATGACCCCCTCCTCCAGGCCCATGGCGAGGGTGAGGACCTTGAAGGTAGAGCCGGGCTCATAGGTATCGTTGACCGCCTTGCTGCGCCACTGCTTCTTTTGAAGTTCCGCCAGCTTGTCATAGTACTCCGCGGAGTGCTCCTTCCCCGGCTCGGGGGGATATTCCTCGTCCACCTGGGCAAGCTCCTCCTGGAATTTCTCCGTGTAGAGCTGACGGGGCTCGTTGACATCATAGTTGGGGTTGGAGGCGATGGCCAGGATCGCCCCGTTCCGGGGGTCCATGACCACGCCGGTAGCGCCGTACTTGCCGCCAAACTTGCTGACCATGTCCTCCAGGCCCCGCTCCAGATAGGACTGGATATTGGCGTCCAGGGTAAGCTGCAGGCTGTTGCCGTCCTCGGCGTCGTAGTGCTGTTCGTACTGGAACATGATCTGGGAGCCGTTGGCGTCCTTGGCCGTGACCTCCACGCCCTTGGTTCCCTGCAGCTCCTCCTCGTAGATGGCCTCCAGGCCGTAGGCCCCCTTGTTGTCGCCGTCCAGAAAGCCGATGACGTGGGAGGCCAGGGCTCCGTAGGGGTAGTAGCGCTTGGCGTCGCTGGAGAGGTGGATGCCCTGGATGGTGCGCCCGGTCTCGTTGTCGGCGATGAACGCCCGGATCTCGTCGCCGATGTCCCGGTCCACCCGGGTCCGGAGGGTCTCGTACATGCTCCAGGTCTTCTCCATCTTCTCCCGGACCGCCTCCTCCTCCAGCTCCAGGATCTCCGCCAGCTTCTTGGCGATGATATCCTTGTACTCCTCCCCGCTGACGGGGAGCTTCTCGCCCTCCTTGAGGCCCTCGGCCACCTTCTTGGCCCGCTCCTCGTCCAGGGCGTCGGCCTGTTTTTTGATGACCACGGGGTCCAGGAAGACGGTGTCCGCCGTGGCCGATTTGGCTAAGATCACGCCGTTTCGGTCGTAGATGGTCCCCCGGGAGGCGGAGATGGTGGTACTGCTGGTCTGCTGCCGGGAGGCCCGGGCCTGGAGCTCGTCGTGCTGGTTGATGGTCAGGTCGTAGGCCTTGGCAAAGAGGGCCAGGAACGCCGCCACGCCGAAACCCAGCATCAGATAGATGGTCCGGCGCTGGATGACGGCTTTCGCCCGGCGGAGGGTGTCCTGCTTCCGCTTTTCCGTGGAAGCCTTGGCCGCCTTGGGCGGCACGGGTCTGCGGTTAGGTGCTTTCGGTGCCATGGGTCCTCCTTATGAAAACGGCCCGCCCCGGCTGGGACGTGCGGATACGGGAGAAGCCCCGGAGCGCCTCCGGGGCACCTGCTTTCCTCCCTGATTATACGGTCCGGCCCGCCAAATATGCTGGAAATCTACTCCAGGAGCCCCCGGAGCTTGTCCAGGACCCGGTCGAGCAGGGACTCTGCGCTCCCGGCGCTCCGGCGTCCGCTGTGGGAGACCGCCTGGTTCGCGCCGGGCAGTTCGATGTTGTAGATCTGGCTCTCGCTGGGCTGGACCATGCCGTAGCTCTCCGCGGCCTCCTTTACCGACGTGAGGTCGAAGGACTGCTCATACTTGGTCAGCAGGCCCACCTGCTCCACCTCCAGCGCCGTGATCTCCGTCTTCATGCGCACGATGTTCCGGGAGATGGCGTTGAGCTGGATATAGCACAGCAGGACGCCCACCGTCAGCGCCGCGATGCCGAAGAAGGCCAGCACCGCCAGGATATTCACCTTTTGGGCCGGACGCACCGCCGCCTTGGCCTTGGCCCGCTGGCGGGAGCGCCGCTCCGCCTCCGTCTCCCGGCGCTGGCGGTACTGCTGGTCGAAGTCGACCTGTCCGCTCCGCTCCAGCCGCCGCTCCAGCTCCCGGCTATCCAGCTTGCGGGCCAGATTGTCGTTGGCGGTGCCGGGCGTGTCATATTTCTTTCTGGGCCGCCTCGTGCTGGACGCCATAGGCTCTCCTCCTTCGTTGAACGCTGGGCTCTGCCCGCTGCGGCCTTTTCAAAAGCCGGCGAAACGCTTATCCTGCGCTTCCTTTTTTCTATTGATAACCTGTGCAGATTCTGGTAAAATTATACGGGATAGCCCGTCCTCTCAGCCACCCTCAGCTTGGCGCTGCGGGCTCTGGGGTTCTCCTCCAGCTCCGCGGGGCCGGAGATAATGGGCTTCCGGTTCACCAGGCGCAGCCTGGGCTTCTTCCCGCACACGCACACCGGAAACTCCGGCGGGCAGGTGCAGCCCGCGGCCAGCTCCCGCATGGTCTGCTTGACGATCCGGTCCTCCAGGCTGTGGAAGGTGATGACCGCCAGACGTCCGCCGGGGGCGAGGGCTTTCGCAGCCGCCTCCAGCATGGGGGGCAGGGCCTCCAGCTCGCCGTTGACCGCGATGCGGATGGCCTGGAAGCTCCGCTTGGCGGGGTGCTGTTTCTCCCGCAGGGCCGCGCCGGGCATGGCGGAACGGATCACCTCCACCAGCTCTCCGGTGGTCTCCACCGTCTGCTCCTCCCGCCGCCGGACAATGGCCCGGGCGATCCGAGGGGCGTAGCGCTCCTCGCCGTACTCATAGAGGATGCGGCGAAGCTCCTCCCCGCTCCAGGTGTTTACCACATCCCAGGCGGACAGGGGCGCGCTCTCATCCATGCGCATATCCAATGGCGCGTCGTGCATGTAGCTGAACCCCCTCCGGGGCTCGTCCAGCTGGGGGGAGGACACGCCCAGATCGAAGAGCATCCCGTCCACCCTCTCCACCCCAAGGGTTCGGAGGATGGCCTCCAGGTCCCGGAAGTCCCCGTGGACCGCCGTGAAGCGGTCCCCAAAGGGGGCCAGACGCTCCCGGGCCGCCTCGATGGCGGTCCGGTCCCGGTCGATGCCGATGAGCCGTCCGCCCTCCAGCCGCTCCAGCACCGCCCGGGCATGTCCCGCCCGGCCCAGGGTGCCGTCCACATAGGTCCCGCCGGGCTTGATGTCCAGCGCCTCCAGGCACTCGGCCAATAGCACCGGCCGGTGGCCGTAGTCTTTTTCCATATCAGATCCCCAATTCTTCCATAGCGGCGGCAAGGTTCTCCGGGTCCAGCCCGGCGTCCTCGATGGGGGCCCAGCGCTCCGGGTTCCAGAGCTCCACGCACTTGGACGCGCCGTTGATGACCACTTCCTTGTCCAGGGCCGCGTAGGTCCGGAGCTTGGCCGGGATGAGGATGCGGCCCTGGGCGTCCGGCTCGCACTTGGCGGCGTTGGCGAAGAGGGCCCGCATCTTCCGCGCCTGGACGCTGGGCAGGGCGTCGAACTTCTCTGTGAGCACCGCCCACTTCGCGTCGGAGTATACGGAGAGGCATCCGTCCAGGCCGATGGTGACGTAGAAGGTCTCCCCCAGCTCCTCGCGGAACTTGGCGGGGATGAACAGCCGCCCCTTGGCGTCGATGTTATGCCGGTATTGACCGATCACCGTCCCCGCCTCCCCGGTTTTTGGGTGGGCGGAGGGGTGCTGCGGGGCAATTTCCCCACTTCCCCCTACTTTCCACCACTTCACTCTTAGTATACTTCACCCGGGGCAGAATTGCAATAAGGATTTTTGTATTTTTTCTCGCGTAAAACCGGCGGTTTCCCCTTTGAATCGACTCTTTTCGTAACTCAAAACATATGTTCCGAAAAAATGTTCTAAAAAAAGCCCCGTGATGGCACAAGATGTTGTGCCATCACGGGGCCAAAGCGCTATATATAGCCCGCACATAAAATAAGCGGATATTTTGGGCGAATCTTTGTGATATTTGTCAAGGGCGCCTTATCGCCGGTTATCGCCGCCGCCCTGCTCCTCCAGCTTGGCGCGCTGTGCCTGGAGCACCTCGGTGGACACCGCACGGAAACGGGCCCGGGACTCCCTGATCTCCTCCAGCGCCATCTGGATGGCCTCCTCGGTGCGGCGCAGGGCGTCGTCGGTGTACTCGTTGGTGACGTTGATCATGGTCTTGCGCTGGTTGTCCGCCTTGACCAGGATCTCGTGGGCCTTGTCCCGGGCCACGCGGGTGATCTCGCTCTCGCCCACGATGGCCTTGGCGTCCATGTCCGCCTGACGGCGGATGCGCTCGGCCTCCTTCTTGGCGTTCTCCACGTACTCGTCCCGGGCGCGGATGAGGTCCTGGGCCTTCTTCAGCTCCACCGGGAGCTGTCCCCGCAGGTCGTCCAGCAGGTCCAGCGCCTCCTCCCGGACGATGACACACTTGTCCCGGGCCACCAGCTGGCTGGGCGCTTCGTATATCATATTGTAGAGTGTGTCGATCAAATATTGCACCTGGTTTTCCATTGTCTCTACTTCCTTCCCTCTCTGATCCCTGCGAGGACCGGTATGGCGCCGGGGGGCACGATGCCCTCCAGGCGCTGTCCGTGCCGGATGAAGTCCCGCACCATGGTGGAGCTGATGTGGAGGTGTCTGGTCTGGGCCGGGAGGATCACCGTGTCCAGCTCCGGCCACAGGTCCCGGTTGATCTGGGCCATCTGGTACTCCCAGTCGAAGTCGATGCAGTTGCGCACGCCCTTGACCAGGGCCTGGGCCCCCTCCTGCCGGGCGAAGTCGGCCAAAAGGCCGTCCCATGCGGCGGCGCGGGCATTGGGGATATGGGCGACGCTTCCCCGCACCAGCTCCAGGCGCTCGTCCAGGGTAAACATGGGGCGCTTCTCCCCGTTGGCCATGACGCAGACAATGACCTCATCGAAGATGCGGGATGCGCGCTCCACCAGGTCCAAATGGCCCACGGTGATAGGGTCGAAGCTTCCGGGGCAGATGGCGGTTCTCATCTTTCAACGTCCTCCTCGCGGTGGTAGGTGGTGATCCTGGTCTTTCCGTAGCGGTAGACCCGGTGCTTGGAGTAGGGGGCGGGGAGGTCCGGCAGTTCCCGCTCCGCCGGGGATTCACAGACCATTATACCATGGTTCGCCAAAATGTCAAACCGGGAAATCATCTCCAGGGCCCCCTCCAGGAGCCCGGCGGCGTAGGGCGGGTCCAGAAAGATGAGGTCGAACCGCTCCCGGCACCCGGCGAGGAAGGCCTCCGCCTCGCCGCCCACCACCCGGGCGCGGGCCGTAAGCTCCGTGAGCTTCAGGTTCTCCCGGATGAGGTTTGCCGCGTCCCGGCGCTTTTCCACGAAGACGGCGGAGGCGGCGCCCCGGCTGAGGGCCTCGATGCCCAGCTGTCCGGTACCGGCGAAGAGGTCCAGGACCCGGCGGCCCTCGATGTCGAATTGGAGGATGCTGAAGACGGCCTCCTTGACGCGGCCGGTGGTGGGGCGGGTCTCCAGGCCCTCCAGCTGTTTGAGCCGCCGCCCCCTGGCGCTTCCGGTGATTACTCGCATAGTCTCGTCCTTTCCTGGCGCCCGGAGGCGCAGAGCATATTACGCTAATCATATGACATCTCCGCGCTCTTTTCAATAGTCTTGTGTTAAGATTTTCGATTTTTTGCAAAAAGTGCGCCCCGGCCGGAAATCTGTCCGCAATTTTTCTCTTTTTCCCACTTGTTATCTGGAAGAAAAAGGTATATAATAAGCGTAGTATGCGTACATGCACTATTTCCGCTGAAAGGATGTTTTTAATGATAAAGCTACAAACGACGAAGGGTGCTATCAGCATCAGCGACGCCGTGTTCACCAACATCACGGGCAACGCCGCGACCAACTGCTTCGGCGTAAAGGGGATGGCGTTCCGCTCCATGACGGACGGGCTGGTCCATCTTCTGCGCCGGGAGGCCATGAGCAAGGGCGTGCAGGTGATCTACAATGAGGACGGGACGGTCTCCATCCGCCTGCACATCATTGTGGAGCACGGCATCAATATCACGGCGGCCTGCCGCTCGATCATGAGCGAGGTCCAATACAAGGTCAGCAAGTACACCGGCATTCCCGTCAAGAGCGTGGACGTCTGTGTTGACTCTGTTGTGTCCAATTCCAAGGGGGTATAACGCGAGATGATTCAAACGATCGACGGACTGCAATTCAAGCAGATGGTGCTCCACGGAGCGGCGGCCATCACGGCGCAGAAGCAGCGCATCAATGACCTCAACGTCTTCCCCGTGCCCGACGGCGATACGGGCACCAATATGAGCCTGACCATCGGCGCCGCCTCCACGGAGCTGAGGAAGGGTGAGCCCGCCGCTATCGGCGAGGCGGCTTCCATCACTGCGGGGGCCCTTCTGCGGGGCGCGCGGGGGAACTCAGGCGTGATCCTGTCCCTGCTCTTCCGTGGCCTGGCCAAGACTCTCAAGGGGCAGGATGCCGCCGACGGGGTGCTCTTCGCCTCCGCAATGCAGGAGGGCGTGGGCGCGGCCTACGGCGCGGTAATGAAGCCTGCGGAGGGCACGGTGCTCACGGTGTCCCGTCTGGCGTCCAAGCGGGCGGTGGAGGCCGCGGCGGAGAATAATGATGTCGAATATGTTCTGGCCGAGGCGGTCCGGGTGGGCTGGAACGTGCTGGAGCAGACCACGGATATGAACCCGGTGCTCAAAAAGGCCGGGGTTGTGGACGCGGGCGGTCAGGGGTATCTGGTCATTCTGGAGGGGATGCTGTCCGCTCTGCTGGGCGAGCCCATGCCCGAGCCGGAGGAGGCCCCTGTCCAGCAGGCGAAGGCGGATTTCAGCGCCCTGGCGGAGGAGGAGCTCACGTTTGACTTCGATACCGTCTTTATTGTCCGGAAGAACCAGCCGGAGGTGGACTTAGGGCCCCTGCGGACCTATTTGGACGGCATTGGCGACAGTCTGGTCATCGGCGAGGATGACGGGGCGTTCAAGGTCCATGTCCACACGGATATTCCCGGCAGTGCGCTCAATGAGGCGCAGAAGTACGGCACGCTGGAGCTGGCGAAGATCGAGAATATGCGCACGCAGCGGGACGACCTGGCCGCCGGGCGGAAGGCCCAGAGCGTGGACGATCTGGAGGCCATTGAGGAGGAACTGGAGGGCCGGGGCGTAGCGGAGCCGGAGAAGCACTACGGCTTCCTGGCGGTCTGCGCCGGAGAGGGACTGGCTACGGTGTTCCAGGACCTGGGCGTGGACGGCGTGATCTCCGGCGGGCAGACGATGAATCCGTCTACGGAGAGCATCCTGCGGGAGATCAACCGGGTCCCGGCGGAGGTGGTCTTTGTCCTGCCGAACAATAAGAATATTATTATGGCCGCACAGCAGTGTGTGGGGCTGACGCCGAAGGAGGTCGTGGTGGTCCCGACGGAGACGGTGCCGCAGGGGATCACGGCGATGATGGCGGTGGACCCGGAGCTGGAGCAGGAGGTCCTGCTGGAGACGCTGGTGGAGGCTGTGAAGAATGTTTCCACAGCGCAGATCACGTATGCGGCGCGGGACAGCGATTTTGACGGATTTGAGATCAACGAGGGAGATTATTTGGCACTGTTGGATGGGAAGCTCTTCGGGACAGACCAGGATATCGCGGTGCTGTTGGCGAATTTAGCCGACCAGGCCCGGGACCGGGGGGCGGAGTTCGTGACGCTCTTCTACGGAGAGGATGTGACGGAGGAGCAGTCCCAGAAGGCGCAGGATATCTTCAGCCGCCGCTGTCCGAATGCGGAGCTGTCGGTTCTGCCCGGGGGGCAGCCGGTGTATTACTACATTGTGAGTATTGAGTAAATAGGAAATGCGGGCCCCAGGCCCGCATTTCCTTCAATATTGGGAGATATTTGCCTCCGAATAGATGCCTTCTCTGTTGAGGCCCGGGGCTCCTCGCCCCGGACCCCGGTAACTTTTTGTACGGACAAAAAG
>CAJUOA010000038.1 GCA_910587785.1 uncultured Oscillospiraceae bacterium
TATCGCTATAGATCCGCATCCCCGGCCTGAAGCCCGGAAAGAGCGTGGTGGTCACGGAGACCCAGGCTCCCGCCGGGTTCATCCTGGACTCCCAGTCCCAGACCGTCCAGGTGAAAGAGGGACGGACGGTCTCTCTGACGTTCAAAAACCAGCCAAAAGGTGCCATTATCGTACAGAAACGGGACAGCGTTACCGGAGATCCCCTGCCCGGTGCGCAGTTCCGCATTGCGACAGCGGCGGGTTGTGAAGTCGGGCTGGACGGCGTGATCGGCACATCCACCTTGACCTCCAACGGCATCTTCACCACAGACAGTCAGGGCGAAATTCGGATCACCAACCTGGCCCCCGGCGCTTACGTGCTGACCGAGATCAAGGCCCCGGCGGGTTATGTCATGGACGCGCCCAGCACCAATGTGGTCATTGGTCCCAACGGCGATACCCAGACCGTCATCGTTACCAAC
Organism: uncultured Oscillospiraceae bacterium; assembly: GCA_910587785.1. Lineage (GTDB taxonomy): Bacteria > Bacillota > Clostridia > Oscillospirales > Oscillospiraceae > Pelethomonas. The sequence goes on from CAJUOA010000038.1 coordinate 462, forward strand.
ACCCAAAAAGGTGGATTGATCGTTGAGAAGTACGACAGCGTGACCAAGCGGCCCCTTCGCGGCGCGCAGTTCAAGATCACGACCGCAAGTGGGGAACTGGTACCGGACAATGAGGGTTTGACCAGCAGTAATGGTCTCTACACAACCGACATCAATGGGCAGATCGTCCTCTCCAAGCTCCTGCCCGGAACCTACGTCGTGACCGAAGAAGCCGCCCCCGACAACTACCGGAAGGACCCCACCCCGCAGACGGTGGTCGTCAACGCCGCAGATACGCAGACCTTGCGCTTCTATGACGATCCCCTCTGCACCCTCACGATTCTCAAGCGGGACGCCGTGACCAAGAAGCCGCTGGCGAACGCGGAGTTCACCGTAAAGGACAGTGAGGGCCGCGCCGTCGGTCCCAACAACAGTAGCTATATCACCGGCTCGGACGGCACCGCGACCGTCACCGGCCTGGAGCCAGATGCCACGATTATTGTCTCCGAGTCCAGGGCTCCCACGGGCTACATCCTCGATCAGACGCCGAAGAGCATCGTAGTGCGGACTGGTGTCGCCAACTCGCTGATTTTCGACAACGAGCCCGCCACCACCCTCATCATTCGTAAGTTCATTGAGGGCACCGAAAATGAACCTCTCTCCGGCGTGGCCTTCAAGCTGGTGGACGGTTCCGGCGCGGCAGTCGGACCGGATGACGGAATTTTCTACACGGACCATGCAGGGGAGATCATCGTGGACGGCCTGGAACCCGGCACCACCGTTGTGGCGCGGGAGATCAAGACTGTAGATGGGTTCGTTTTGGACGGTACGCCCCAAGACATCCTCATCAAGGGCGGCGAGAAGCAGGAGCTGGTCTTCTGGAACAAGCGGGACTGCTCCCTCACCATCCTCAAGCAGAGCACCGACAAAACGCCCCTCACCGGCGCGGTTTTCCACGTCACAGACGAGGACGGCGCCGCCATCGGTACGAACAATGGGCGCTACACCACCGACCGCAACGGCCTTATCACCATCACCGGCCTCCAGCCCAACCAGATCATTATTGTCACCGAGGAAAAGGCCCCGGACGGCTATGTCCGGGATATGACCCCCAAGACGATCAAAATCAAGCAGGGGGTGGCCAACAGCCTCATCTTTGAGAATGCCCACGCGGGCAGTCTCGTCATCAACAAGCGCAGTTCCGTGGACAAGAAGACGCCTCTGGAGGGCGTGACCTTCAAGATCACCACCACGGACGGAAAGTTCCTCCCGGATGAGAACGGCAAAGTCAGTAGTAATGGATTGTATTACACTGATGAAACCGGTCAGATCATCATCAAGGGCGTGGTCGGCTCCCTGGTGGTGACCGAGGTGGCCACCATTCCGGGCTACACCATCAGCGACGCCAACCGGTCCCAGACGGTTGTGGTCAATCCGGATGACACACAAACGCTTTACTTTGTGCGCTTTGTTCCTTGACAATCTGCGTAGAAATACGCAATAAAACAAGGCAGATTTTTAAGGAAATCTGAACTCTATGCTTAATTGAGCAGGGGAAGAACCTGCTAACCCCGGTGTGACGGGTAATCAAAACTCTGATACTCCGACGTGCGGATTGTGGTGTCACACAATCTGTATGAAGCTCGGTAAAGAGCGGATACGTGGTCTGAGACGGCCATGCCCGCGGGAGGCTACAAATCGGTCATGTCCAGTATGTTTTGTTGCAACCGACAAATGTCTTTGAGAGTACGGCTCGTAAAGCGTGGGATGATTATACAGCCATCCACCTCCATGTGGGGAGCTGCCGCCGTTGAAATTTGGAATAGTGGAAAACGGCAGAAAACCAGTAAGGTCGAATGTCTTTGGCAGGAAATCACACAAGCCAAAGACGGCAGCCGGGCTAAAGGGACGGGCTAAAACCGATATGAAAAGCTAGAGCATAGGGAACAAAGGAACCATGGACGGACACATCAAAGATGTAAAGAGAATGACACTTCTGCCCGCGCGGGTAGGAAATGACCCGCTCATCCATGGGACAGCAGCCCGTAGTAGCGATGAAGCCCCTGTAATGGGGGTGGAGCGAAGGGGCATAGTCAGTGCAGATTCGTATGTGAACATGGAAGTCGAGGAAGCCGTAGGCATACCTGACTAAAACCAGAAACACCAATTCCAGAGAGGAGGCGGTGCGTATGGCACAACAATTCGACTTCCCAGAAACCGAAACCCAATTACGCGAAATTTTGGACAAATTGTATCAGCACAGCAAGGAGGCCCATGATACTGGTGGAAGGCCAGCATTCAAAGGGCTTCTGGAAATCATGTCAGCCGAAGCAACCATTACAACGGCAATTCATAACATCAAGAGTAATCACGGCAGTGAGACTCCCGGCGTGGACGGAAAGCGAATGCGGAGGGACTATCTGCAAAAATCCCACCAGTGGGTCATCCGCGATATTCAAAAAGCATTCCAACACTTTGAGGCTCAAAAGATACGCCGGAAGTACATCGACAAACCGGGAAAGGCAGAAAAACGTCCGCTGGGTATTCCAACGATACGGGACCGTATCGTCCAGGAGTGTATGAGGATCGTGCTGGAACCTATCTTAGAAGCACAGTTCTTCCCTCACTCCTACGGATTCCGCCCCATGCGGGACGCGGCTATGGCATTGGAACACATTGATATTTTAATGCACAACAAAGGCCATTACTGGGTAGTCGAGGGCGACATCAGCAAATGCTTTGACCGCATTGACCACAGCATCCTCCTTAAGCGCTTGTACCATATGGGCATCAAGGACCAACGGGTACTACAAATCGTCAAAGCCATGCTGAAAGCTGGAGTTATGGACGAGTGCGAAGTAAACAAGGAAGGGACGCCGCAGGGCGGGTTAATCAGTCCATTGCTTGCAAACGCCTATTTGGACATCATGGACGAATGGGTATCCAAGCAATGGGAGGCCAAGAAAACCAGACACCAATACTCAACAGCCTCATGCAGATATACCGCCCAACGCAAAACAAAATTGATTCCCGGCTACCTCGTCCGGTACGCTGACGATTTCGTCATCGTCACAGACACTCGCGCTCACGCTGAAGACTGGAAATCCCGGCTGCAAAAGTTTCTCAAAGAGAAAATGAAGCTGACGTTATCCCAAGAGAAAACGCTGGTAACAGACATCCGAAAGAAGTACATCAAATTCTTAGGCTACGAATTTAAGATGGTTCGGGGGAAATCCCGCAGAGGCTATATCCCGCGGACAATACCAGACAGAGACAGATTGAAACGAAAAGTGGATAAGATTGCCCATGACATCAAGAAAATCCCTCGGAATTACAGCCGGGAAAAGATGATTGGTGCAATCAACCGCATCAACAGCCAAATCAGAGGGCTTATTCAGTATTACCAATGCTGTACCTGGGTGAATATCTCCATGAACAAGTACAGCAGGCGGTTGCAACTGGTGGCAAAGACTCGCTTGAAGCAGTACAAAGGGAAGTGGATTCCAGCAAATAAAACACAAAATCTTCCCCGCATCCACCAAAAGTACAAACAGAAGATTCCCTCAATCAAGTACCGCGACATTTATGTTGGCTTTACCGCACTATCCTTCTGTGCATGGGAAAGAACTGAATCCAAGAAGCAGGAGGAAACACCCTATACAGATGCAGGCAGGCAGCTATACTTTGAGCGCACGAAAAAGAGAAAAATCCACGCGCGACTCGATGAAATGTACTCGGATAAAGCTGATAGAGCCGCCAGTTATGGGCAGTGGGGAAAGCTCAACAATTTTGAGTTCATTATGAATAGAGCGTATGCTTTGAACCGGGACAAGCTCAAGTGTCGGGTCTGTGGCGGATGGCTGATTTCCGGTACGCCCTGGGCGCACCGAATCAATCCACATCTCCCTCTCAATCAAGTCAATCGCGTCAATAATCTGGTATCGCTCCACAAGAAGTGCTTTGATGCGGTGAATAATCCTTCACAAGACATCAGCGAATTTGAAGCCAAAGCGCAAAAGAAAATCATCGGTTACAGGGAAAAACTGGTCCCTTCACATACATGCAACAAATAATCTGCATTGATGGAGCGCCGTGTGCGGTGAAAGTCGCATGCACGGTGCGAAGCGGGGGAAAATCCGCTCTGACTGCTACTCCCTTACGGGAGCAGTAAAAGCGGCGGACTACCTATCGCTATTACAATGACCCCCTGTGCAGTCTGACCCTCAAAAAGGTGGATTCTGTCACCGGTAGGCCAGTCCCCGGAACGGAGTTCACAGTCAGAGATGGAAACGGCACGCTCCTGGGCCGCTACACCACCGGCTCGGACGGAACGGTCACTGTGACCGGCCTCCAGCCCGGAAGCACCGTGGTGGTCACCGAGACCAAGGTCCCCAAGGGCTACGTCCTGAATCCCACGCCCCAGACCATCATTGTGAAGAACGGCACCGGCAACAGCTGGACCAGCAGCGGCACCGTCAGCGGCGGGAGCACCGGCGGCAACAGTGTGATTGGTGGAACGGTTTCCGGTGGCACAGTTTCCGGCGGCAGTTCCACCGGCGGGAACGATCTCACGTTTGAGAATGATCCCACGACCACGCTCACCATCCAGAAGTTCGTGGATGGCACCAACGAGCCCATGAAGGGCGTTGAATTTCTGGTTGTAGACGGAAGGGGTACCGTCGTGGGACCCAATAACGGGTACTATACCACGGATAAGGATGGCCGCATCACCATTCCCAACCTGGAACCCGGCACGGTCATTACCGCAAAGGAAACCAGGACGCTGGACGGCTTTCTTCTCGACGGCACGCCCCAGACCATCACGATCAAGGTCGGCGAGGGACAGACGTTGACCTTCTGGAACAAGAGGGCTGGAGGACTTATCGTCAACAAGGTGGATGCCGTAACCGGAAAGCCCCTCGCCGGCGTGAAGTTCCACATCACCTACGCGGACGGGTCCAACGTGGACCTGGACGGCGGGAAAATTTCGAGCAACGGAATTTACACCACCAATTCCGAGGGCCAGATCAAGATCCTGGGTATCACCGGCACCATCATCGTCACCGAGATCGAGACGATTCCTGGATATCTCATCGACCCCAACACCAAGTCCCAGACCGTGGTGGTGAATCCCAATGACACACAGACGCTCACATTCCAGAACCAGCCCACCAAGAATCTGGTGATTCAGAAGCTGATCTCTGGCACGGACAAGCCCTTGGCAGGGGTGGAATTCCTCATCACAGATGCAAGCGGCGCCACCGTGGGACCCAACAACGGCATCTACAAAACCGATGAATACGGTCGGATCACCATCTCCGGCCTGGAACCGGGAACGGTCATCACCGCCAAGGAGACCAAGACGCTGGAGGGGTATGTCCTCGATTCCACGCCCCAGAGCATCGAGATCAAGGAGGGCGAAGGGCAGACATTGACCTTCTACAACTCCACCTTTGGCGGCGTGGAGATCATCAAGGTGGATGAGAACGACCGCACCAAGCGGTTGGCAGGCGTCACTTTCGAGATTCGCAAAATGGACGACGCTCTGGTGGACACCGTCACCACCGGCAAGGACGGCCGCGCCGAGCTCGACCTGGATGCGGGTAGCTACTACGCCGTAGAGATCGAGGCGGCGGAGGGCTACAAGCTGGACAACACCCCCACCCACTTCACTGTGGAGGACGGAAAACCCACCAGCATCACCATCACCAACAAGGCGTTCAGCGGTATTCTACTCCACAAGACCGATTCTGTCACCGGAAAAGGAATCCAGGGCGTCACGTTTCTGCTCTACGACAGCACCAACAAGCCCGTCGGGCAGTACACCACTGACAACACCGGGTACATTTATATCGATGACCTGACTGTCTCCGGCAAGTACTTCCTGAAGGAGTTGGAGAACAAGGGCTACCTGGTGGACACGGAGCTGAAGACCATCTACGTCACCGCCGGGGAGACGACATTAGTGGAGTGGAAAAACACGCCCATCACAGGACAGATTCAGATCACCAAGACCTCAGAGGAGTACAACACCATGAACGGCTGGCCCGCCGGGACCCCTCTGCCGGGCACCGAATTTGAGATCTATGAGCACCGGACGAACAATCTGGTGGATACCGTCAAGACCGACAAAAACGGGCTTGCCAGTTCCCGTCCTCTGCCTCTGGGACGCTATAAAGTGGTGGAATCCAGAGCTACGGATTTCTACGGTCTGGACAAGACGCCCATCGAGGCGGAGATCGAGTTTGCCGGTCAGATCGTGCGGGTCGCTGTGACCAACAAGAGCCTCTACACCAGCGTCTCTATCACCAAGAGGGGCTACAATGAGGTGGTGCCCGGACAGTCCATCCGCTACGACTTCTCGGACATCGGCAACAATTCCACCACCGCGCTTACCAGTTTTTACTGGATGGACACCCTGCCCACCCAGGCGGTGCGGCTGGATAAGATCGTCACCGGCACCTACAACGTCAAGGGCAACTACAAGATCGTCTACAAGACCAATCTCAGCGGAGACGAGTACCGCACCCTGGCCGACAACGTCAGCACACAGCAGAACAAGGTCCTCGCCGCTTCTCCGGCGGCGCTGGGGCTGGCGTCCAATGAGTGCGTCACCGAGTTCATGTGCGTGTTCGGCGTTGTGCCCGGAAACTTCCGGCAGGTGGAGGCACCCAAGGTCTACTGCAACGTCCTCTCCGGCCTCGCCGGAGGCACCCAGTTCTCCAACCAGGCGGACGTGGGCGGTATGTACGAGGGCCAGTGGATCATGGCCACCGACCGCTGGGTCACGAAGGTCTACGCTCCCGCCAAGTCTTTGCCCAGGACTGGGTATTGATTCGAAGAATCATGTCATCAGACTATATTTAATGTATACAAGGGACCGTCCGGCAGGACGGTCCCTTATAGCTAGGAGGTATGTATGAAGAAATTGAAAAAGCATCTGCGTCCCCTGCTTCTGGCGCTGGTCATGACCGCCGTTCTCACGGTCCCCGCCTTCGCTTCCGGCGGAGGTGGCGGCACGGGCAACGTGGGCGCGGTGGTGGAGAGCACCTGGAAGGACGCCGCCGGTCAGATCAAAACGGTGGTCAACAACGTCGTTTTTCCCGCTTTGGACATGATTTTGGTCATTGCGCTGTTCGGAAAGGCCGGGCTTTCGTATTTTGACTACAAAAAACATGGCCAGTTTGAGTGGACCGGACCGGTGATCCTCTTTGTCTGCCTGATCCTTACACTTCTCGCTCCCACCTACATCTGGACCATCATCGGCATCTGAGGCGTAAATGTGGAACTTCTGGTTGCGTTTTCTTCTTCCTCCGGGTATAATACAGATAGGTAAAGGGGGAGGGGGTGTTTCCGTGGTTGACAGTGTAAAAGAAGATCTGGAAAATATTTGCAAAACGATCGATACAACCGTAGGGCCGGAAAAAATCTATCTGTTCGGCTCATATGCGTATGGGGTGCCAGACAGCAACAGTGACTACGACCTGTGTGTGGTCATCCCGGACGGTACGCTTCGACCGGCAGACGCAGTCAAGAAGATTCGCAGAGCCCTATACACGCAGCAGGACACGCCTCTTGATGTGGTCGTTTACCGGACGAGCCAATTTCAGCAGAGGCAGGGAACTGCATCCCTGGAACGGAAGATCGTTCGGGAGGGGGTGTTGCTCTATGACCGATATGGAGCGGAGCAAGGAATGGCTTGATTTCGCTGCAATGGATCTGGGTGCCGCAGAGCATCTCCTGACGATGTACCCTGTCCCTTTGGAAATCATTTGCTACCACTGCGAACAGGCCGCTGAAAAAACCTTAAAGGGAATTTTGGTGGCTTTCCATATGGAGCCGCCCAAAACCCATGATTTGGTCCAGTTGTGCAAGCTGTGCAGTGAGAGAGATGACCGGTTTGCTGATCTGGCAGATGCTTGTATTGAACTGGTTCCATATGGCGTCCAGGTGCGGTATCCGTCTGATTTGGAACTGGATGAAAGGGATGTTACCTGCGCCCTTCGGGAATGCCGGAAGATTTATGCACTCACACAGCAAATATTTCATGAGATAGCAGAGGAACACGACCAGACAATGACCACACAGTAGCTATTATAATAATGCCGCAAACAGCGCCGTTCCCGGTAAGGGAGCGGCGCTGTTTGCCAGATCGCAGGGTTGAGTCTGCGCATCAGCGCAGAGCGAAGATATTCGGAGGTGAGGACAAATCTTTGTTTTCGATTTCGTAATGGATACGATCATGGGGAATCTCATGGACTGGTTCTATGGCCAGATTGTTGGATTTCTCGGCAATTTTTTCGCAATTATGGGCAATATGGGCGTGGAATTGTTTGAGCTGAGCTGGGTGCAGTCTGTGGTGACCTTTTTCAGCCAGCTGGGCTGGGCGCTCTTCGCCGTCAGCATGGTGGTCTCCTGCTTTGAGTGCGCCATCGAGTACTCCACCGGGCGGGGAAACATTCAGCAGACCGCCGTCAACATCCTCAAGGGCTTCATGGCCGTGAGCCTGTTCTCTACGGTCCCGGTGCGGCTCTACGAGTTATCGGTGAACCTGCAGGGCAAGTTTTCCGCTGAAATCACCGGTCTGGGGACCAGCATCGCAGACGTAGGGAAACAGATCATCGAGGACTTCGCCGCTGTGACCAGCCTGAGTGATATGACGGGCGCGCCGGACTTCATTCTGTCCATGCTGACCAGCCCTATCATGCTCATTTTCTGCATCATCGCCATGGGGTATGCCGTAATAAAAGTGTTTTTTTCGAACCTGAAGCGTGGAGGAATCCTGCTCATCCAGATCGCTGTGGGGAGCCTGTATATGTTCAGCGTCCCCCGTGGTTACACAGAGGGCTTTATCCAGTGGATCAAGCAGGTGATCGGGCTGTGCCTGACGGCGTTCCTCCAGGCAACCATACTGGTGGCGGGGTTGATGGCCTTCCGGCAGCACCTGTTGCTGGGCCTGGGGCTCATGCTCTCCGCCGGGGAGGTACCGAGGATCGCAGGGACCTTCGGCCTGGATACCACAACCAGAGCCAACATCATGTCCGCCGTCTACACCGCCCAGGCGGCGGTCAATACCACCAAAGTCGTGGCGGCGGCGTTGAAATAGGAGCTACGGCTATGGGTCTGAAAGACAGAATCTCCACCGCGCTTCGGGCGGTCCGCGAGTATCCCGTGCTCCTGGCGGAGTTTGGTGTCGCTGAGTACGAGCAAAAACAGTTGAAGTGGGCTTTGGAGCAGAAAACACAGGAATGTGAGCACTTGCAGGGAATGACGGAGGCGGTGGGCCACCGCCTGCGCTTCGCGGAGTGCAGGGCTTCCGCACTCTCCGAAGCGCTGCAGGAGTTCGCCCCGAAGCTGTCCACCGCAGAGGAAATGAAGCGCTTTTACAAGGTGATCTCCCCCAGTCTGGACGCAGGCGGATATACGTTGCACCGAATGTCGGAAAAAATATCGGAAACCACTGCATTTGGTACGGAGGAGCAACTGTATCGCGCCATTTTGGAGCGCATGGGATTTGGTGGCCTCCTCGCTCCAGAGCACAAAATTCAACAGGAACAGGAGGTGAGCACACAGTGGACGATGGAAATGCACGCCTGACGATGGGAAGCCTCTTCGATGGGATCGGAGGCTTTCCGCTGGCGGCAGTGCGAAACGGCATCACGCCGGTCTGGGCCAGCGAGATTGAGCCGTTCCCTATTCAGGTGACAAAACACCACTTCCCCGATATGCTCCACGTTGGGGATATCACCAAACTGGACGGGGCCAAGCTGCCGCCCGTGGACATCATCTGCGGCGGCTCACCCTGCCAGGACTGAGTGTGGCCGGGGCGCGTGCTGGCCTTTCTGGCGCACGCTCCGGCCTTTTTATGGAACAAATTCGCATCGTAAGGGAGATGAGAGCAGAGGATGAACGCAGAGGCAGAACAGATAAGCTTATTCGCCCAAGATGGATGTGCTGGGAAAATGTGCCCGGCGTGTTTAGTTCAGGGACCCCAAAAGGCGAGGACTACCGTGTCGTCCTCGAAGAGATCGTCCGCATTAAAAGCGATTCCATTCATGTCCCTGGACCTCACCCCTGGGCATGGCAACCTGCTGGGCGAATCATACTGGGAGATGGTTTCTCCCTGGCTTGGCGGGTCCTCGATACTCAATACTGGCCCCGCACCCCTCAAAGAAGAAGACGTGTATTCCTTGTCGCAGATTTTGCAGGACGATCCGCCACGCAAATACTATTTAAGCCGGACGGCCTGCCTGGGCATCCTGCGCAGAGCGAAGGAGCGGGGGAAGGAACTGCCACCCCAGCTCCATGCGGCGCTGATGGCACAGGCGGGGCTGGCCGGATCTGAGGCGGAGCCGACCACCGGTGTTCAGGCATACCATATCAACCAGCGCAATGAGGGGATCGACCTGGGCGGCATCGCCGGCGCGCTCATGCGGACGCAGAATATACAGATGCAGACCTTTGTCACCCAGCCGCCGGCTGCTTTCGCCGCCAACCAGCGGGACGAGGTGCGGGACCTCCACGACGTAGCCGGAACTCTGGCTGCACAGCCGGGAATGAAACAGCAGACCTTCATTGCCCAGAACTGTCTCAACCCCTGGGACACCCAGCAGGCCCGCGTGTTCACGCCGGAGGGCAAGGCACCAACGCTGACCGGGGCAGATGGTGGAGGCGGACGGAATCCTGCCGGACTGCTGTTCACAGCCGGATTCTCCGCCAACGCCGGCGGCAGGGCGGGGAGCATCGGCTTTCAGAAGGAAGTGGCGCCCACACTGAAGGGTGCGCAGAGCGGCGGCATGATGCCGTCCGTCCTCTGCCTCAACGACCAGGGCGGCAGCGTTATGGAATGCTCGGAGGACCTGGCGGGCACCCTGCGGGCTCAAGAGCACGGGCATCAGCCTTTAGTTTTTGAAAACCACGGCATTGACGCCCGCTACACGGGCCCGCATCCAATTTCGCCAACCATAACCGCCAGAGCGGGGACCGGCGGAGGAAACCTCCCTTTGGCGCTGCAAGCAGAACACCGCGCCGCCTACTCCCGCCAAAAGGTGGATGTGTTCAAGGATAATGATGTAGCTTCCACTGAGAGCGCCCGTCAGCACAAAGATGCCACCGACCTCGTCTGCCAGCCGTCAGATGTGGAGGACCCTCTGCTCATCCGTAGGCTGATGCCATCAGAATGCGAATTGTTACAAGGCTTTCCCCTTGGTTGGACCGACCTTCCTGGTGCCTCGGACTCCGCGCGCTACAAAGCGCTCGGCAATTCAGTGTCGATCCCATGTGTGGAATATGTTATGCGGGGTATTGTTGCGGCGCTGCAAAGGAGGGTGGGATAGTGTGAAAAAAGCGGAAACAAGCAAAAATGCCCCAATTTTGCAATCGATGCAACACAAATTGGCCCACATAGTGAGCCCAAATTTCAATATTTCCACCTAAGGAACTGCGATAGGCGCACCTGCACACCGCCGCTGATTGGATGGATGCAACAAGAAGCGATGCCGGGATGCCTCATAATCGCATTGATTGTAACACAGAAAATGTGAAAAGGCAAGATTAGCGGTAGCCTTTTCATCTCTATTTGTGCCGGGTACCGCCCCGGCATGGTGATTAGAGTGGAAGAACCCAAGTATACAGAACAGGAACTGTGTGAAACCGTCTTTTACCTCTCCCGGTACGCCGAATGTCTGGAGATCGACAAGACAATCACGGTCCCTGATGAGCGGGAACTGTTTTGGATGCTCTACGACTGGGCAAAGCAGTTTGAAGAAACCTTCGACCCTGACGGTCCAATAGACCATCATGAGAAGCTGGAAACAGAAGGTGCCCGTTGGCTTATGGAGACCTTTCCATATACGCCGGAGCTGGATGAAGACTTTGACGCTGGACCGGAAACTGCGCCTGTGTTCGGTATGTAGAGAATTTGTTGCAGTTGCTTTGTTTTCCGCTGTTTCTTCGTTGGGTTTGGTCATAGCTTTGCGCCGAAGGTTCGGGTATACTTGGCCTTACAGATCAGGAAAGGGACGGTGCAGCATGGAGAATACGGTCAATTTGTGCGCACAGGTCCCCGTGTCCCTCATGACGAAGATTCGTGAGGAGCAGGAATTGTCCGGACTGACACGGGGCGAGTACATCACGCAAATACTCACAAATTATTATGAAAAGGGAGGAAAAGAAATGGAATTCACCAAGACACTGGCCTTCCAGGTGCCAGAGGCGCTCTATAATCGCATCAAGGACCACCTGGAGCGTGAGAAGCAGCGCACCGGCAAGCGGCTCAGCCAGAAGGACTTCGTCATCGGCCTCATCGAGCAGGCTCTGGCGGAGGCCGAGCAACGGGACACGATGGAAGCGATGGAAGCGGAGGTGGGCGGCGATGCTGACGCGGGATGACAGCCCCCTTAGTGCGGGATAGACACTATGCAAACAAGAACGAACCGGTTGTTAGCTTGGCTCGTTCTTGTTTATCTCAATCGTTCCATTTTCTTTCTCAAATTCAGCGATCCGCCGTTTGATAAGCTGCTCAATCTCCTTATTCTTTGTTCGGCCCTCGAATTCAGCGATGAAAGCCAGCTTATCAAGCAAGACCTGCGAAACACGCAGAGTATAGCGAGGTAAATTGTCCTTCATAAACAGCACACCTCTGGCTCAGTATTGACATCATTATAGCGGCATAGTAGAATTGTGTGCAGAAATGACGAAATAATGACGCATAGGAAAGAAGGACAAATATGAAAGTAGCAGTGATCGGTTCGAGAGGACTTGCGGTGGAAAATCTAGCGGATTATCTCCCGCCTGAAACAACGGAGATCATCTCCGGGGGCGCGAAAGGCGTGGATGCCTGTGCCAGGGAATATGCCCTGCAACACGGGTTGAAGCTGACGGAATATCTTCCGGAGTACGAACGGTACGGAAAGGCCGCACCTTTGAAGCGCAACATTACCATCATCGAAAACGCCGACCTCGTCCTGGCATTCTGGGATGGGGCATCCAAAGGGACAAAAAATGTCATCGACAACTGCAAAAAGCAAAAGATTCCTGTGAAAATCTATATCATTACAAAATAATTGGGGGTGATCGCGATCTTTATCTATCCCGACAACCTGACCGCGAAACCGGTCCTGTGGCTGTGGGAGCTCAAGGATCTGGCGGTGGTAGGCGTCGGCGGACTGCTCTCCGTCCTGGTGCTGGCCTCGTCCGGATTCCTCCTGCCGCTGGTCCTGACGGTCCTCTACGCCTTTCTCAGCATCCGCATGGAGGATGCCAGCATCTTGGACTTCCTCCGCAACGCCGTCTGTTTCCTCTTCCTGCACCAGCAGAGCTACGAATGGAGGGAACGCTTTGAATAGAAAACAGAAAAAAGAACGAAAACGGCTGCTGTCCACACGGCAGCTCATGGGGATCGACCAGTTCACAGAAAACGGCCTGAAGGTGGGACGCAGTGAGCTGGTCTATTTTCTTGTCCAGCCGGAGAATCTCTCGGTGCTCTCCCAGGAGGGCATTCGGGGCAAGGTCATGGCCCTGACCAACCTCCTGCGCGGCACGGAGTCCGTGCGGCTGCTGGCACTGGACTCCCGCGAGTCCTTCCAGAGCAACAAGAATTGGTACCGCCAGCGGATGGAACAGGAGGAACTTCCCGCTCTTCGGGAGCTTCTGCGGCAGGACGCCGCCCACCTGGACAGCATCCAGGCCGAGACCGCCTCGGCACGGGAGTTCGCCATGGTCTTCGAGCTGGACCGCCAGAAGGACGAACCCTCCCGCAGTCAGATCGCGCGGCTGGAGCGGAGCATCCGGGACCAGGGCTTCCGGGTCCGGCAGGCCAACCGGCAGGACCTCATGCGTCTGCTGGCGGTCTACTACCAGCGGGACGTGACCACGGATATTTTTGATGACCTGGACGGAGAAAGGTGGGTGGACACGGATGGCTAAGAAAAAAGCGAAGAAAACGCCGGAGCCTCTGCCCAAGGATTTCCTGGACATGATCGCTCCGGCGGCGGTGAAATTCAATACAGACCATTTCATTTTGGGCAATGCCTACCACTGCGTCATGGCGGCAAGGGGATACTCCACCGTCACCGAGGAACTGGCGCTCTTGAGCCACCTGGGGGAGCGCAGCGGGGTGAACATCACCATCTACATCCGGCAGGTCACGGGGGCGGAGGAACAGAAGATCATCCAGAACGCCGCCAACCGCAGCCGTTTCCAGCGGGGCAGCAGCAACGATATGAAGCAGTCCGTCACAGCGGAGGTCAACCTCCAGGACGTGGAGGCGCTGGTGACCGCGATGCACCGGGACCGGGAGCCGTTGGACCACACCGCTGTGTATCTGGACCTGGCGGCGAAGGACCTGGAGGGCCTGCGCACCCTCCGGGACGAGGTGACCAGTGAGCTGATCCGCTCCAAGATCGCTGTGGACCAGCTTCTGCTCAAGCAGAGGGAGGGCTTCCTTTGCGCAAACCCAGCGGGACGCAACGTTCTCGGAACACAGTTCGAGCGGGTCCTGCCCGCCAGCTCTGCGGCGAATCTCTACCCCAACAACTACTCCGGCAAGACCGACCCCCACGGGTTCTACGTCGGCAGGGACAAGTACGGTAGCAACATCATCGTGGATCTGGATCGCCGTGCGGACGACAAGACCAATGCCAGTATGCTGATCCTCGGAAATTCCGGGCAAGGTAAGAGCTATCTGCTGAAACTGCTGGTCATCAATCTGCTGGAGTCCGGCAAATCAGTGATCTGCCTGGACCCGGAGCACGAGATGGGAGAGCTCTGCGCTAATCTGGGCGGCTGTTTCGTGGACCTCATGACTGGGCAGTACCGCATCAATCCTTTGGAACCCAAGGTGTGGGATGTGGACGGCGAGGACGATCCCGAGGCGCCGGAGGCGTTCCGGGAGCAGTCCAGGCTCAGCCAGCACATCTCGTTCCTGAAGGATTTTTTCCGCTCCTACAAGGACTTCACAGACCGGCACATCGACACCATTGAGCTGATGCTGGAGCGGATGTACGAAAAATGGGGCATCCACAACCGCACCGATTTCTCCCGCCTCCGGCCTGTGGACTACCCCATCCTGTCCGACCTCTACAAGGTGATTGAGGACGCCTACGAGAACTACGATGAGGAGAAAAATCCCTTGTACCCCAGGGATTTGCTCCAGGAGGTGCTTCTGGGACTTCACTCCATGTGCAAAGGCGCGGAGAGCCAGTTTTTCAATGGCCCCACCAACATCACCTCCAGCAGGTTCCTGGTTTTCGGTGTGAAGGGGTTGCTCCAGGCCAGCGGGAGTGTGAAAAACGCCATGCTCTTCAATGTCCTCTCCTATCTCAGCGACAAGCTGTTGACCGAGGGCGGCACCGTGGCCTCAATAGACGAGCTCTATCTGTTTCTCTCCAATCCCACCACCATTGAGTACATTCGGAACTTCATGAAGCGGGTACGGAAGAAGGATTCCGCCGTGCTCCTGGCCAGCCAGAACATCGAGGACTTCGCCCTCCCCGGCATCGCCGAGCTGACCAAGCCGCTGTTCTCCATCCCGACCCATCAGTTCCTGTTCAACGCCGGGTCCATCGACCGGCGGTTTTTTATGGACAATCTCCAGTTGGAGGAATCGGAGTACGAGCGGATTCGTTTCCCCCAGCGGGGCGTGTGCCTCTACAAGTGCGGCAATGAGCGCTATCTGCTGGCGGTCCATGCCCCGGAGTACAAGAAGGTGCTGTTCGGGACGGGCGGCGGGCGGTAAACAGACCTAAACCTTTTGGCAAAACAGTCCATGACGATTACAGTACCAGTACAACAGCCCACCGCCTCGCAGAGACATACGGGTTTCGGCATTCCCTTCCGGATACAGCTTGACCAGTTCAAAGTGTCCGGAGGAAACGAACACGATAAACGAGATATAGTGCTGCTTGCTCATTTCATGGGTGATTGTCAGGAAAAATTCGTCATCTACCGGAGTGACCTGCAAGGCATGGTCCGAGTCGGCATCCTCAGCCTCTAACGAAGGCAGCGTGATCCCACAGCAGGAAATCAAAGCGTTCCCAGATGACCACAGGACGTTTCCGCAGACCGGACAAACATACAGTGAGGAGCGTTTGAGATTTGCTCCCCGGTTCTGATTGATGACCTGTTCTCCGGAAATCAGTTCTGGTACAGAGACGTGCAATGCCTTTGCCAACGGCTCCAGCAGGGAGATGTCCGGGAAGCCCTTGCAGGTCTCCCATTTGGAAATCGTCTTATCGCTGACGTTGAGTTTTTCCGCCAGCTGGGACTGTGTCATGCGCAGTCCCTCCCGGAGTCTTTTGACCGCTCCGCCTGTCACATAATGATCCATAGTATGTCGCTCCTTTCGAATATTATGATAGCTGAAAGCGACATCATTTGCAACCTACGAAGCGTAGAGATGGGCCGATAAAAGTAAAACGATAGGAAGTGAGAACATGAACGATCAGATCCTCTACGCTGCCTACGGCAGTAACCTCAACATCGCGCAGATGACCGTGCGCTGTCCGAACGCCAGGATGTATGGCCGGACGGAACTGGAGAACTACGAGCTGGTATTTCGTGGGCCTCCTGGAAACGCCATCGCCACCGTCGAGCCCTGCAAGGGGAAGCGGGTGCCCATCCTCCTCTGGAGAATCTCCCGGCAGGACGAGCAGGCGATGGACCTGTTCAATGGCTTCCCGGTCCTCTACAGGAAAGACACGATGAAGTTTACGGCGAACAGCCGCACTGTGCCCGCCCTGGTCTACGTGATGAAGCCGGAGCATTCGCCCGGCCAGCCGTCGGACTATTACTACAAGGCTCTGCTGGAGGGCTACCGGGACTGCGGCTTTGACCTGGCGGTCCTGGAGGAAGCGCTGGCGCGAAGTCAGGAGCTTGCGCGCCAGATGGCCCGGAGCGGAGATTTAGAAGGGAGGAAAAAGTGAAACCCATCGAATTTGAGAAGTGGAAGCCCTCTGCGGACGACCCCCGCAAGCTGGAGTACGACGGCCAGCGGACAGGCCAGGAGGTCTTCGAGGAGCTGAAATACCGGCTGGAGAGCACCGGATACCTGCCGGACGAATATTTTATCCTGGACAGCGACTGGGAAAATGGCCGGGAAATTCCTGCGGATGCGGACATTTTCTGTGCCACGGACTATGGCGGCAGCGAGGGCGTGTATCTGGACGTCTACCTCAAGTGGTACGACAAGGATCAGATGCGGTCTGTCACCAAGAGCTTTATCACTGGCAAGACCCTGGGCGAGAATGGGAACGATCTGGATAGAATGTTCCTCATTTCCTCCGCCATCACTAAGGCGTTCCACGGCGACAATGCGACTCATGCCCGCTACAGGAAAATCGGTTTTGTGGAGGACGACACCGGCGGTGCGGTGATCCATCTGAGTCACCGGGAGCAAAAGGTCCTCATTGAAGCACTGGTGGAACAGCGTGAGCGGCAGGAACAGGCCATGAGCCAGACCGAACAGCTCCTGCGCCGCATGACCGGGAGCATCACCGAGTACATCAACGAGGTGGGCCTGCGCCCCCTGCGGATGAGCGACTACGACAAGGCGGTGCTGGCTATCAGGGACGGCAATCTGGATGCGTTCAAAAAATACGCCGCCAGGGTCCCGGACCAGGAGGGGGAGTTGCTAGTCGAAGCGGCTGGCCGTCCGGGGGCTGTGGGCAGGAAGATGACCGAGCTTCTGGTGGCGGACCGGATGGACATCGACTACGATGTGTACCGCGCCGCCTGCAAAAAGGCCATCGACATTGCCGACTCGGAAAAGACGTTCTTCCTGCTGGAGCAGGCGCAAACCTGCGTCCGCCAGCTGAAGCCGTCTTTCTACGGAGAGATGGCGGGCCATGCGCATAATGGCCATCGCGCCCTCTCCAAGGAGATCATTCGGCGTTGCACCGATGAACAGATCGCCGCCGCGCCGTCCTACCTGCTGGTGCTGTTTGCCCAGGGGCCGGACGAGAAGACGCTGAACAGGCTGGTGGAAAACGGCATTTCCGGTGGCAGCTATGCGGCGCAAACACTGCATATGTTGACCTACGAAGGACGGGACAACCGTATGGCGCGGGATCTGTTGCAGAAGCGGATGTGGGTTGATCTCGATGACTATGCCGCCCTCCATGCCTGCGTCAAAAACGATGCTGTGGAGGTGTGT
Organism: uncultured Oscillospiraceae bacterium; assembly: GCA_910587785.1. Taxonomy (GTDB): domain Bacteria; phylum Bacillota; class Clostridia; order Oscillospirales; family Oscillospiraceae; genus Pelethomonas. The sequence continues at coordinate 18,592 of CAJUOA010000038.1, forward strand.
ACGCTTCTGCTGGACAATGGGATGGATTTCGATGGCTACCGGCAGTGGGCGCAGGAGCGGCACTGTAGCGGCCACGAGGAGACCCTCCAGGCCCTCGCGGAGCACTGGCAGGAGATGCAGCAGGAGGCCGCGCCCAGTCAGGAGGGGATGACCCTTGCCTAACCCGGCAGTCATCAGAGCGGCAGTGCTGCTCTCGGACGAACCATCAAGGAAAAACATTGGGTGGGTTATCGTTGCGGTCCTCTCCCCCGTGATCCTGCTGGCGGCTGTGCTCTGCTCCCTGGGGGCTGGAGCCTCCAGTCATAATGCCACGCTGGTGGAACTGTGCTTTAACGGCGGAATTCTTCCGGATGATACCCCGGCGGAGTACGTGGTCCATATCGAGAATATGCGAAACAGCTTCGTCCTGCTGGACGCCTGCATCTCCGCCATCAATGAGAATGCAGAGGAAGGGAAAAGCCTTGACGGTACACGCGTCAAGGCAATTTTTTATGCTCTGTACTTCGGCGCGGAAAGCCACGGAGACGCACAGACTTTTGTGGACTGCTTCGTCGATCTCGCTGGGCCTGTCAGTGATCTGAACACGGTCTATCAAAGAATCGAATCTGTTATGGGCATCACGATCACGGACGATCAGAAAGCCAACGCCGACAGCATCTACAACCTGATCCGCTACGGCTACTCCGGCGGCGTGGGGATCGGTGGTACGGATGCGCCGTTCATAGGCGCGGACGGGTTCTGCTCCCCAGTAGGCGAGAACTGGCGAAACATCGTGACCTCGGAGTTCGGTTACCGCAAGGACCCGTTCACCGGACAGACCAAGGGCCACAGCGGAATGGACCTGGCCGTCCCAACCGGTACCTCCGTCCGAGCCGCCCTGCCGGGGACAGTCACGGTCTCCCAGTATAGCTCCAGCTACGGCTACTACGTCATGATCGACCACGGCGGCGGGCTGTCCACGTTGTACGCCCACAACTCCAAACTGCTGGTATCGGTAGGACAGACCGTCAGCGCCGGAGATGTCGTCTCCCTGTCCGGCTCCACAGGGCGATCCACCGGGCCACACCTCCACTTCGAGGTACGCGTCAACGGGGAGCGGACCGATCCCAGAAGCTACTTGCCTTAATTCAGGAGAAAACAGTCATGAAGTGAAACAGGCCACGGGGCCGGTAAAATATAAGGAGGAGTAGTGGACAGAGAATACAAATTCAACATCCCGCTCACGGCGGAGCGGCTCACCGCCTACGCCGTGGAGCGGCAGAACGGAATCGAACGGCATCAGCCTCCCGGCACTCCGTCCTGGATGGAACTGCGGCGATTCTGGACGGATACCATCCTCCAGGGCATGGCGAGGCTGGACGGGAAAACACCTGACCCCAACCTGATGTGCTGGTATGACAATGGGCTGAACGCGGCTCGCGGCTGGCCCGCTGTGGCGCCGCTTCCGGTGGAGGAACAGACTGCGCTGATCCGTGACCTGGGCCGGTACATCTCCATACTGGAAGCCGATGGCAATGACCGGAGGCAGCAGATCACCGTGACCGCTGATTTGTTGGGTGATATGGTCACCCACCGTTCCTGGGGGCTTACGGAAAATGGTCTCTCACAAATCAGGGAGCAGGCCGAACGCTCCCTCCTGCGCATGACGGCCCGGATGCCCATCCGATTCACCAGGATCGTGCTGGGCGGTGAAAGAGGTCCGTGCGAACAGGATTTTGTCTCCGGGGCGGTTACAGATGCCGAGACAGTCAAGGCAACCGAGCTGTACGGGAGGATGTCCCGGCAGCATCCGGAAGTCACAGCGTGGCCCGTGCTCTGCACCGTCTACGTTGGCCGCGGCCTGAATTCCGCGACGGGTACGGTGGATGCCACTGGCTTTGATCTCAGCATCATGCGCGAGGCGGGGGACCGCTTCCTGAAGCTGCCAGACATCCGGCCTGTTGGTTTCCGAGAGCTGAATATCGTTGCGCCGGAACACATTCAGGCATTGATGAGTGAGCCGGACGAGCCTTCTCAGTGGGAATTCTATATGCTGTGAGAGGAGTGCGCTATGCGAAAAATGACCGTCAGCGTCCAGGTGGACGCGGAGAAGTTGCGGGCCATCCAGTTCTACACCGGGAGGAAGGACACCTCCATGGAGGCGGAGCTGAAGGACTGCGTCAACAAGATCTATGAGAAATACGTCCCCGCCCAGACGCGGGAGTACATCGAGAGCATCGGTGCGGTGGAGCGGCCCTCCAGGACCAGCCGTTCTGTGCCCCAGCCCAGGCCGGAGAACATCGGGGAGCGCCATGAGCAGTAGGGAGGCTGCGGCCCCAAAATGGAAACGTAGTAGGCCAGCGAGAGGTCCGAGAGGGCCTCCTGTCCACGTTCCCAGCTGTTTGCCCCTGTGAGGCCGTTTGCGGGGCGTTTCACCCCCAGGTGGCACCCACGCCCCACCCGGCCTCCAGAACGGCCCTGTCGCGGCCCGTGGGCCGGGTGTGCGACGGGGGCGGAAAACGCTGAAACCGTTGGGGCGCAACGGGGACAGGGGACGATTTCGGTGCAGGAAAAAGCGGTGGCGCCTTTCGGGCTCCACCGCAAACCACACCGTCCCGCAATGCGGGTCGGGACAAGGGGTTGCGGGGTTTGGGCTCCGGCGCCAATTTCGAGACCCGGCGCCAATTGTGGCGCCTGTTTTCGTGAGATGCCCGCCGTCAGGGGCTTTCGCCGGTTCCGGGACAGCGCCTCTCAAAAAATTAAACCGAGGAGATGAACAGAACAATGTCCGAAAAAGTGCGCTTGCACCTGCGCTTAACGCCGGAAACTTACCAGCTCATTGGAGAGTATACACCGAAGGACAACTGCACGACCGCTAACGATTTCGTGGAACACGCCGTGGAGTTTTACGTTGGTTATCTCTCCGCTGAGGACTGCATGAGATTCCTGCCGCCGTCGTTGGCAACGGCGGTACGCGGCACGATCCAGGACACCGAAAACCACATCTGCCGCCTGCTGTTCAAGCTGGCGGTGGAACTCGATATGATGATGAACGTCCTTGCTTCCGAGTTGGATATTACTCCGGAGGCTCTGGAAAAGCTACGCGGCCGGTGTATTCAGGAGGTCAAGAGGACTGGCGGCGGCATCACATTCAAAGATGCCGTCAGGTATCAGCGGGGCGAGTAACACGCCATGCCCCGCGTTATTTTCAAGTGTCCCCACATCAAAGGCGGCACGTCAAAGGCCGCTTCTCACCTGGGAAACATGGTGGAGTATATCGCCACACGCGAGGGCGTCCAGCACATTGATCCTGGTAACATGAACCTGCCTGCGACTGAAAAGCAGGTCAACATGGTTGAAAAATTGGTGCGTGAGTTTCCTCTGAGCAAGGGCTTGCACGAGTACGCAGACTACATAGAGTCGCCCACTCAGGGTAATGCGTCCGAGTTCATCTCTCGTGCGATTGAGGACAACCTGGACCAGATCGCCAAGAAAGAAAATTATCTGGACTACATTGCCAAACGTCCCCGCGCACAGCGTTTCGGCTCCCACGGCCTGTTCACCGGCAGCAAAGATCCCCTGGTGCTGTCCAAAGTGCAGGAGGAAGTTGCAAACCATCCGGGCACGGTCTGGTTGCCGATCATCTCTTTGCGCCGGGAGGATGCCGCGCGGCTTGGATTCGATGATGCGGAGAAATGGCAGTCGTTGCTTTCGTCCTATTCGGTGGACATGGCGCGGGCGATGAACATTCCACTGGAACAGTTTCGATGGTATGCAGCGTTCCATGATGAGGGGACGCACCCCCATGTGCATATGGTCTGCTATAGCGCTGACGGCAAATCCGGATTCCTCAGCGAGAAAGGGATCGAGGATATCAAATCCGGATTGGCGAAGCAAATCTTCCGGCAGGAGTTGACCGAGGTCTATGCCAAGCAGACCCAGCGGCGGGATTCTCTCAACCGGGATGCGCAGAAAACACTGCGGCAGTTGATCCAGCAGATGCAGGAGGGTTCGCTAGACAATGAGCGCATCGCACAGCTGATGCTGGAGCTGTCCCGCCAGCTCAAAACCGTTTCCGGCAAAAAACAATACGGTTATTTGAAACCACAGATGAAAGCGCTGGTGGATGAGATCGTGGATGAGCTGGAGCGGGACGAGCGCGTCGCCGCCGCTTACAATCTATGGTATGAAATGCGGGAGGAGGTTCTGCGAACCTATAAAAACGATCTGCCGGAACGGATTACGCTCTCACGACAGAAAGAATTCAAGCGGATCAAGAACATTGTGGTCCAGGAGGCGGTACAGTTAGGAGAACAGTTGGAGCTGAAGATGGATGATTCGGATGCTTCAAATCCACAGACAGTGCCAGCAGGGCAAGGGAATGAAAACCATTCTTCTGCCCTGCTGTTTCATTCCGTGACAAAACTCCTGCACCATATGAGCCGCATTTTTCAGGAGCAACAACAGCCGGTCACTCCGGTATATCACACTGACCGCAAGCTGCTACGAAAGCTCCGGGAGAAGAAAATCGCGCACGGTCATAAGCCGGATGACCATGCGCCACGGTTATCGTGAGGAGGTTATCAATGCCAACAGCAAAGAGGGCGCCGCCCCTGCATCTCTGGTGGGTGCGCCACCCGGAGTGCGGACTGGCCGTCGTCGATGCGCCCAACTGGGAGCTTGCTACCGTGGAGGCCGCCGCATGGTGGAGGGTCCCATGGAAGAAGGTTGCCGCGCTGTGTGAGTGCGAGCGGAAGGAGATCGTGCCGCGCCATGTGTGCATATGTTGCGGCACGATTTTCAACGGCGACGGTTCCCGCTGTACCAGGTGCGAGATCATTGAGCGGGACAGACTGCTCAACAAGCGCGCCAGGGAGCAGCGGTATTACCGCAGTATGATGCCGAAGAAATCTGCCCGCTCACACTAACCTATCAGTCGATAGGATTGGGAATCGTATCCCGAAGCTCCGCCTGCTTGGCACGGTTCCAGCCAGACGGCTCCCCGATGCAGTAGCCGCCCATCTTCCGCAGATTGCGGAAACGGTGGAGATCACAGCGGACATCCACGCGGTCGTCCTGCACGTCCAGAAACAACTTTTCGATGATACTCACCGGGTACACTGCCGTGACCTGCCGGACATAGGCATCCTGCTCGGCCTCGGTCAGGGTCCCATTCAAAACAACAATCTGCATCGCTCCACCTGATTCCTTTCGAGGCAACAGTATAGCAGAGGGCAGGTGAGAAATCAAGGAACGGGGGTACCAAAAATTCCTTACATCCATTTTACCGACATCCAGAAACGGCAGGCCGGAGAGGTGGATTTGGAGCAGTTTTTGCTCCGGCAGGGCGAAAAACTGCTCCCATCCGGACGTGAAAAGCGTCTCGCCAGCGACCGCAGTATCACCGTGAGGGGCAATCACTGGTATGACCACGCCGAGGAAAAGGGCGGCGGACCGATCTCTTTTATGAGAAAATTCTACGGCCTGACCTATCCGGAGGCCGTCTTGAAACTGCTTGGCGGAGAGCAGGGAATTTCTTATGAACCCGTCCGGCAGCAAAAGCAGGAGGAAAAGAAATCCTTTGCCCTGCCGCCAGCCAGCCCGACCATGCGGCGGCTATACGCCTATCTGCTCCAGCACCGGGGCATCAGCCGGGAGGTGCTGGACGCCTTTGTCCACGCAAAACTGATCTATGAGAGTGTGGAACCGTCCAGAGACGGCTCCAAAGTACATCACAACGCCGTGTTCATCGGGACGGATGAGCACGGCGTTGCGCGTCATGCGCACAGACGAGGACTGTATACTTTTGGCGAGGGGTTCAAACGAAACGTGACCGGCTGCGATCCCTGTTACAGTTTCCATCACTGCGGCACCAGCGACCGCCTCTACGTATTTGAGGCACCCATTGATCTGCTGTCCTTCCTCTCTATCTACCCGCAAGACTGGCAGGAACACAGCTATGTTTCTCTCTGCGGTACGTCCCAGCACGCGCTGATGTGGATGCTGGAGCAGAATCCTGCACTGCAAAAAATTGCGCTTTGCCTGGACAATGATGCGGCTGGTGTGAAAGCGACGGCGCGGCTCACGGAATCGTTGCAGGAGAAGGGATACGAGCAGATCGGTGTCCTTACGCCTAAACATAAGGACTGGAACGAGGACCTGACGTCGGACGAACCCACCGTTGAAAACGAAGTAACAATGACTATGTGATAGGGGGTGAAACGACCCAAATGGAACATGAAAAACAGAACATCCTGGCGGCAATTCGCCTGCTGATTGCCTATTATAGCGGCACTCTGCGAACTGGCTGCGGCTACACCGGCAATGAACAGCTCGTCTATCTTACAGAACCCCAGGCGCGGACTGCTCTGCAGTACGGTGTCCCCATCGGCATCCGCGACGCGCACCGCACGGTTATGGGCGTACCGGTGGGAAAACCCTACCGCTACATCACCATCTCCGATGTAGAACACCTGGAAAGATGGCTGGCAATCTCCTCCATGGAGCCTTTGGCCTCGATCCATGCTGATCTCCCGCCGCATATCCAACGTCGGATGCGGGAGTACATCCTGCAAATCATGGAGATCGAGTGCCCGGAACATCCGCCGCCCCACAAGCCGATCGCGCCCATGCTTGGTGCGCGGGGCGACTTTTATAACCTGCTGTGCATCGCCAACCGGACGCTTCGCCGCGCCGGACAGCAGGAGCAGGCGGAGGAAATGTGGCGGCGGGCGCTGGACAGCGGTGATTATTACAAAGCACTTTCCATCATGGGAGAATACGTCCAGTTCGGCGAAAGGCCAGAGCCAGTGCTCAAAACCGGCTGGCTGGGTGCGCCCCATGGATAATATCTTGACGCAATTGGCAGGGACGGAACTCTCGCCGCAGACGATTCTGTTGATCGCCCTTTTGGGAGGAATGCTCTTGTTGCTCTGGTTTGCCACATCTCGCTCTGGCAGCGGATCGCTGAACATCAAGAGCAAAGTTGTGGGCGACGGTCAGCACGGCACTGCTCGCTGGGCCACTCCGAAAGAAATCTCTCAGACCTACTCGCGCGTACCGTTCAAAACCGAAGACTGGCGGAAAGGAAAAGATTTGCCAAAGGTGCAGGGGCTGGTCCTCGGTTCCACCGGAAAGAAGGGAAAAATCACGGCACTGGTTGATCGTGATGACATTCATTGCGTGCGCTTCGTTTCTTGACAATCTGCGTAGAAATACGCAATAAAACAAGACAGATTTCGCAAGGAATCTGAACTCTATGCTTGATTGGGCAGGGGAAGTGCCTGCTAACCCCGGTGTGACGGGTAATCAAAACTCTAATACTCCGACGTGCGCCTATAGTGTCATATGGGACGTACGGAGCTCGGTGAAGAGCGGATACGTGGTCTGAGACGGCCATGCCCGCAGGAGGCTATAAATCGGTCATGTCCAGTATGTTTTGTTGCAACCGACATAT
>CAJUOA010000039.1 GCA_910587785.1 uncultured Oscillospiraceae bacterium
AAATAATCTGCCATCAACTCCATTTTGGGGCTTGACTTTTTATTCGCAGGCTTTCTTAGCTGGTCGTGTTGTGGACTGCCTGCGGTTCTTTCTGCACAGGCGGCTCCAGACCGTAGAGCTCGTCAGTCGAGCAACACAGCAGATTAGCCAGTAGCACCATAGTCTCTCCGCGAGGGCAACTACTGCTGGTTTCCCACATCGCCACAGTGGATCGACTTACTCCAATAGCCCTTGCAACATCTCTCAGCTTGCCGTGTCGCGGTCAGTTTGCTCAGAATTGTCGAAAAATCTTGTCCAGTCAATTCCGAGCACAGCGCCGATACGTTTTGCTGTTTCTACAGACGGCATTCTTTCTCCGTTTTCAATATTGCTATATGCAGGTTGGCTCAGGCCTGCCTTTCTTGCGACCTCTTGCTGAGTGAGGTTTTGACCAACCCGTATAGCTTTAAGCGATTTCAATTACACCACCCCCTCTCAACTGGTTGTGTTGTGGGCGGCCTGCGGTTCTTTCTGTACGGGCTGAGTTAGACCGCATAGTTCCTCCGAAGGATTTTTGCTAACTGTGAACTTTTCGGGAGAAAAAATATCCTCAATTTTGCAATCTAACGCAGATGCAATATTCTCAGCGATGGCACGGGGAATGGTCCGGTGCCCATTTGCATACATCGAGTAGGTCGAAACTGCAATGCCAGCACTTAACGCAAGCGTCTCCTGCGTCATCCCCCTAGCTGTACGGATTCTCTCCAGATTGTTCATGACGTTCACCTCCCTTCGACCGCTATTATATATTCACGTTTTGCAAAAGTCAATAGCTAATTTCACATTTTGCAAAAAAATGTTTTCAACCAACAAATTATGTGGTATCCTTATTTCACGAAATGCGAAATAGGTGGGGAAAATGGAACTAGGGACAAGGATAAAGAACTTACGCGAAGAAGCTGGATTAACACAGCTAGCTTTCGCCAAAATTCTTAATATCAATAATTCGACACTTTCACAATACGAAAGCGGAGATCGAATCCCAAGTGATGCTACAAAAGTAAAAATTGCTGATTTTTTCGGAGTGTCACTTGATTACCTACTTGGCCGAACCGATACAAAAAATACGCCTGACATCAGAGCAAGTGGCGAGCCTGCGACAAAATTTCTGGAACAGCGAAAACTGCACAAGTACTCTCAACAACAATTAGCCAATATGCTGTTTGTGAACCAGACCGCAGTCAGCCAATGGGATCGCGGCGTTACAATCCCAAGCCCTCCAACTCTGTTGAAATTGAGCGAGATATACGGAGTGAGCACAGATTACCTCTTGGGGAAAGAGACAAAAAAAGAGCCCACCCCCGAAACTGGAGAGGGGGATTTCATGATTGGGCTCAAAAGGTTGCGTGAGGAGAGGGGCATAGACCAAAAGGTTTTGGCCATTGATCTTAATGTTTCTCAGCCAACAATTAGTGACTGGGAGAATGGGAGGAAAACTCCTTCCGTAGAAAATTTGGTCCGCTTAGCAGATTATTTTTCAGTTCCTTTGGACTATCTTTTAGGCCGTATTGAGCTAACCGAATCTAACCTACCCCCAGAACCCTTGTCGTTAATAAATGTATCCCCAAGTGGCAAATCCATAAATAGGATAAGAGATTTGCGAATTGCCCAATATCCTAAAATGTCACAAGAAAAATTGGGACAGATTGTTGGAGTTGGAAGAAGTACTGTCGCTATGTGGGAGTCTGGAAAAAGTGAACCTGATAATGATACGCTTATAAAACTCGCCGAAATTTTTGACGTATCAACTGATTATCTACTTGGCCGTACTGACCAAAAAGAAATGCCCGCCCCCACAGAGGAGGACGGGCAGAGTGATGCAGAGAAAGCGTTGTTAGAGATGTTCCGCCTTGTTCCAGACAAGGACCGGGGCATGGTTACTCAGATGATTGAAGCTGCTCTAAGAAGCCAAGGATTACTTTGACAGCAACCCGGATAGCGTCCTCGGGAGCCGGAGACTTGCGGATGATTTCCAGGAGTCGTTTCTCGTAATCTTGCATATCTGCTTCCTTTCCGCCCCGGCGCCGAAGCTGTGTATTTGCGCAAGTAAATTATACCACATTTTGTCTGTCTGTGGTGAAAAATAAAAAGTGCGTCCAAATTGGACACGCGGGGGGGGTACTTTCGTGAAGAAGAATTGGAAACTTCTTATTGGTATTTTATTCTTGGCTGGTGGATTTGGAAACGTTACATCCGATATCGGAGCTGCTGCTTTTGGGATCATTGTTGGTGCTACCCTAATTTTCTGGTGGACAGATGGCCGAAAAAGGCAAAGTCATGAGGAATTGAAATATCAAGAAATCTTAGCTGAAAGGCAACAAGAAGAGCAAGCGTATCAGGAGGCCCTGGCCAAAAGGCAACAGGAGGAGCAAGCGTATCAGGAGGCCCTGGCCAAAAGGCAACAGGAGGAACTGGCGTATCAGGAGGCCCTGGCCAAAAGGCAACAGGAGGAACTGGCGTATCAGGAGGCCCTGACCAAAAGGCAACAGGAAGAACGGAAAAAACAGGAGATATTTGTACCGCAACAACCAGAAGGTCCCAAAAGCCAAGAGGATCAGCGGCTTCAAGAAATTTTGGCCAAAAAGAAATTAAGAGATCAGCAAATTCAAGAGGCTTTAGCGAAAAAATCGTGCGCTGAAAGCCCGTCAGCGACACAACCTGCCCTACATACTCTTCCGATAGAAATAACTGATTCGGAAGAGGATAGCGCTAAAGTATCCAAGTTAGAGTTTTGCCGAATCAAACTCAATTCGAAAAAGGCTCTTACAACTTTTGATACTTATGTAGTTTTGGACTGTGAGACCTCTGGACTTTCACCAACAACAAATGATATCATTGAGATTGCGTTGATAAAATATGTTAATGGTGAACTGGTGGATACATTCTCCACGCTGGTTGCTCCTTCGTGCCCGATTTCATCGCGTATCACAGCAATTACAGGGATAACAAATGCCGACCTGAAAAATGCTCCTCCAGCAGAGGAAGTGATACCTAACGTTTGGTCTTTCATAGAGGGATTTGTTCTTGTTGGGCACAACATTCCCTTTGATATCAAGTTTTTGAGAGAAAAATTTGCAAAAAATGGTTATACGGGGCAGTTTAACTATGTTGACACACTGCAACTCGCCCGCTCGGCATTTCCTGATTTTCCGAATCACAAATTGGCGACTTGTATCGAAAAGCTCTCACTAAGCGACGGACAAACACATAGAGCGCTGGATGATATCATTTGTACACAGCGCCTTCTCGAAAAATGTCTCGCCGTCCTTTTGGAGCAGAAGGAACGCGAATTAGCAGAACGTCGTGCCGCTAGGGTGTAAAATACAAAAGGGAACTGTGTCCAAGTTGGACACTTTCCTCTTACCTCCCACCAACCGGCCCTTGAAATACTATGAAATGCAGAAAATGTAAAACTGAATTGCCGGAGGATGCCCGGTTCTGTCTGAAGTGCGGAGCAAAGCAGGATGTATCCAAAAAGCCAAAAGCCCGGGGCAACGGGCAGGGCAGCGTCTATCAGCGGCCTAATAAGACCTGGATCGCGGTCCGGACAGTAGGCTATCGGGCGGGAGAAGACGGTCAGCTCCGCCGGATCACCCGCTCCAAGTCGGGATTTCGGACAAAAAAAGAAGCCCTGGACTATCTCCCCAAAATTGAGGACCGTCAGGCGAAGAAATCCATTACGTTCCGAGCTCTCTATGACGCCTGGTATCCTACTCACCGGGCGGGGAAGTCCACCATGAACTGCTACCAGGCGGCTTTTCGTTTTTTTCAGCCGCTATGGTACCTGAAGCTCCAGGACATTGACATTGACGATCTGCAAGAATGTGTAGATGACTGCCCCAAAGGGAAGCGGACCCGGCAGAACATGAAAGCCGTCTGCGGTCTGTTGTACAAATACGCGATCCCACGCGGGCAGGCGCAGTTGAACCTGGGCCACTACCTGATCGTAGGCGAGGGTGAGACCGGCAGCAAGGATGCACTGCCCTTGGAAGCCCTAGAACGTCTGCGGGAATTGTCCGGAACCGTGGCCGGGGCTGATTACATTGTTGCGCAGTGCTATCTGGGATTTCGTCCCACCGAGCTGCTGGCGCTCGATGTGGAGGACTACAATCCGCAGGAGCGGGCCTTTTGCGGTGGAGCAAAGACCGAAGCGGGCCGGAACCGGATCGTCACTGTGTCTCCCAAGATCCAGCCGATCATTGATGCCTTGATCGAGGGAAAGAGCAGCGGTGCCATATTCTGTGGAGAATCCGGGAACAGGATGAGTATTAAAAGCTATCGGAATATGTTCTACGCTGCTTTGGAGGCCGCCGGTATCGAGAATCCGATTACAGAGCAGGACGGCATCAAGCGTCGAAAATATACCCCGCATAGTTGCAGGCATACGTTTGCCACGTTGATGAAGGATGTCGCTGCACCTACCACAGACAAGCTCAAGCTGATTGGCCACACCAGCGATGCCCAGCTTCGCTACTACCAGGAGACGGATTTTGAGAGCCTGCGCCAAATCACAGACCGGCTGTGATCGGAGCGTCAGCAGTATGCTAGTAATAGCTCCAAATTTCTCCCTGTTTTTTCATGGGAAACTGCGCAAAAAAGTAACCAGGAATCAACAATTTTGTTGATTCCTGGTTACTTTTGGTCCGAGTGACTGGATTCGAATTATTAGACGCATCTGTTAAGTATTCACATCTACCATCTAAAAGTCCCTGTTTGCAAGGGGTTCAGGCTATCTGCTCCACCATCTAGCCACATTTAACACTATCAAAAATCAACCGCTTAAGGGAAAAACAAGAGAAAACAAACCCGCCCCACAGATGCACTTAAACAAAACACACCGCTTTCCCCGTAAGGACTGCCTCCGAGCCATATGCTCTGGAGGCTTCCTTTTTTGAAAGTGCATTTTCAAAACTGCTTTTAGTTCATCCTTCTTTATTCTGAATTTCCAAGAGAAGATCAATCTGTTTCATTACATAATCCTGATATACGGGCTTTAACTCATTGAATGCAGCGAAAGCCAGCTTTGCCGTCTCGTCAGATTTTTCGCAAAACATACTTCCATCACCAGTCCTCAGCCATTTCTCACTTACATGGAACGTGAAGCAAATCAGCTTGATGATTCTATCGTTCACACGATTATACTCCAATTCAATGCCTGCGATATAGCCGTTTGACATAGACAGTGCTTTTGCAAATTTGGCCTGAGACAGCTCTAATGCCTGCCGTACTTCTTTCACTCTCTGATTGATTGGCTCCATTCATCCGCCTCCCCTCTGAATGAAAGTATCTTATCACAAACATGCTCACATTACAAGTAAAAAGTGTTGAATTATGGCTTGACTTACTCGCACAAAAGTGATAATATACTCACATAACAAGCGCAAGGGGGGGTATCAAATGGACAGAGCTGTCACAGCCAATGAATTTACCGCTAAGTTCAATGAATTGAATGAACCTAACCAGCGGTACATCATTGCAATTCAACAGGCGTTGCTATATGCGCAGAAACAAGAGGAATTGGAAAAACAGAAGGGAGCTGACAAAAAGAAATGAAATGCTTCAACCATGAGGACCGCGAGGCGGTCGCGTCCTGCCAGAAATGCGGGAAAGGGCTTTGCAAGGAGTGTGCCAGCAAATACACGCCCTGCCTGTGTGACGAATGCTTTGCCCGTATACAGCAGCAGTCGGCACAGCAAGCCCAGGCCGCAGAGGAAAATCGAAAGAGAAAGTATATAGCTTCTCTTACATATACCCGTGGAGAATTTTTCAAGACTTGCCTTTATGGTGTGCTGCTTGCCGGGGGTCTGCTTGCGTTTACTGCAATGGGCGAAACTCCTTTTGAACAAATCTGGAAAGACTTTAAGATTATCTGGCCCTATCTTTTCTGCATCCCGTTCGGCTGGCGTGTGACTGGTGCTTTCAAGCAGAACGCGCCGTTGGTCCTCTTGAATAATACCTGGGCCATGCTCGCCTTCTACGGCGTACAGATTGCTATTGCGTTTACGCTGGGGATTCCGTGCTTCATCTATATGTTCGTAAAGATGCTCCTGGCCCAGCGCAAACTTTCAAAAACGAAAAATAATCAGTAGAGAAAGGCGGAAATTCTATGCGAAAGAAATTATCCCTGGTTCTGGCACTCCTTTTAGTTTTTGGGCTGGTTCCTAAAGCTGACGCAAGTAGCTCCCCGTTCAGTGATGTCCCCACAAGCCACTGGGCCTATGACGCAATTCTGGAGGCATATGAGGATGGCGTGGTGCAAGGGACGGGCCATAATGTTGACGGCGCGGCCATTTTTAACCCCAGTGGCAAGGTCACGATTGCCCAGTTCAACGCGATCCTCACCCGGGCCTTTTATCCAAAAGAGATCAAGTACGCCGAACCGGATGACTGGGCTATTAAAAATTATGGCGAATTAGCAAGGAATTTTAAGGTCGGATTTTCTCACGGCCTGTTCGCTAGTTTGGATACATTACCCCATGAGCTTTCGCGGGTAGAAATGGCTGAAATGATGTACCATCTCCTGGAGGAAGAGGGAATACCATATCCAGACCGTCAGGAACTGGAAAAAATAAAGAGCAAGATCCCCGATATCAACACCACAACCCATGACTATGCGGTATCCTACTGCTACTATTTCGGCCTTCTCACCGGCGTGGACATAAAGGGCAATTTTACCCCCATGGGGACTGTGACCAGAGCACAGACGGCGGTTATCTATGTCAGGCTGAAGAATATCATTGAGCCGGTGCGCGAAGCTGCCGGACCCCCGACTTTGACAAACGGGCAGCTTGTAACGGAAGAAAATGTTCTAGCTCTAATGGAGGAATACCGGAATGGAAAGGAGCCAGGGGAGAGGGCGAAGCAGGCAGGGTTTACATCGTATATGGACAGGGCTGCGTATGATCCGTATAACCCGCCATATTCGATAATGAAATCAGATTTGGGAAGCGGAACAGAATGCGCCAAATTTGCATTTGCTTTTTTCGATGATATCTTTGGAACAGACGCATTCATGCATAAAGTAGCGAGCTATGCGGATATCCGCCCTGGCGATCTGATTCATTGGGACGGCCATTGGGCGATTGCGATGGAGCGTCCCTATTATGAAATTAATTTTGATGGTGTAGGGCATTGGGTTGTACACCATGTAGGTGGTGGTGGTGGCCATATATCCGGTGGGTCGATTGGCTGGGGTGGAAATCCCTGGTCAGTCGATGGTGACAATATGATTGCCGCTTACACCCGTTATCCCGACTAAACAAGCAACACCCCCGCCCAACTCGGGCGGGGGTATTTGAAAATGCACTTTCAAAATCCTATTCAGCTGTTACCATCCTCTCCATGCAATCTCCGCAGATGATGTTGACATCCCTGGTAGCCCGGACGGACTGCCCGCATTTGGGGCAAACCAGCTTGCGTGTACTGGACGGCCTCCCGCCGCCGTTTTGCGGTCCTCCTGTGCCGGCCCCTGACTTTCCGGGAGTTCCAATACCTCTTGCCGAGAACCCCTCCGTTCGGCTCATGTGTACGTCTTCCCAGCCCTGCTCGATGATGAACTCCACCAGCACGTCCGAAGGTTCGGTAACACTCCATCCGATGCGCTTGTCATAGCTGATTTCCAGGTCCCGTGCCTGAGCTGCATCCCGGAAGGTCTTGTTGTGGTATGTCCCGTTCCGGCTGCAATCCTTGATTCCGTTTTGCAAATGGTAGAGGTGTACCATCTCATGCAGGACGGTGGCAACCACGTTTTCGATTGGCCTGTCCAGCGTCCCCGCGCCGATGTTCAACTCGTGGCGGCGTTCCCCGTCCGCACGAGCCCACGCTTTAGCAACGGTAACATGCCCGTAGGCCCTGGGCGTGGATTGGATGGTAATAACTGGCTCCTCTAGCTGGCTGTCAAAATAGCGGCTGTTCAGGGCACGGAAAATCTTTTCCATATATCCGGCCGTCCTGCTGGTCTTGATAGTCTCTTTCATAGCGTCAACGCCTCCCATAATAAATATTGAGCGGAGCGAAGCTCGCGGGCGAGCTTCGTTGCCCCCCACCAGCGCAGGCGGAGCGGACAGTCAAGGCTGGGCCAACGGCCCACTCGCGAAAAAATATCTCTCTGGCTCTTACGGAAACCAGAGAGATATTTTTTCGGCCTTGACAGTCTGTGGAGGCTGTGCTACCCCCTCCGTGCTGTTTCAGCACCATTTATAGCCGGATATTTGGTCATAACTTTTTGACGGCAAATGTGTCATATTTTTATAAAAAATGGATAATTTCGCAACCCCTATGCGTACACCTCTAAAAATATCAAGAATATTTCGCCGAAATTTCAGAATTTTTCAGCCCTAAAACAACCGATATTTCGTCGAAATCCCATCTTGCAGGAATGCTTTTAGGCTGGTATACTGATAAGTGCAGGGAGCAAGTGGACAACTTGTTTCGCTGGATATTTATAAAAGGGACGGATGAAAAGGCAAATCAGAATACGGAATTTAGGCTGTAGTACTCAGTGGGAGTAGTATAGCCTGGTGATTCCGTATCCTGATTTGCCTTTTTTGTTGTCCGTCAAGCACCTTGAAAATTGAATATTGTTCCTTTTACTCAGTTTTTCCCTTTGTTTTCCCAAAAAACGTCTTCTGATATTCTGTTTTGTGTTTCGCGTATGTTTATGCGGGGCTGGAACCGCGTAGAGTTTCCCAGCAGCCAACCTAGCGAGCTGATGCGCAAAGGGCAGCGGGGTGCGACTACACCCCATCCCAATAAAAATCTTATGATGAAAGGACTTGATAACCATGAAAGTAATCGGATTCAAAAGAGCGGACTTTATGTCCAAGGAGGGAGCTCCCATTACTGGCTATAACCTCTACCTCAGCTACCCCATTACCGGCGAGGATGCCGACGGCTCAGCCTGTGAGCGGTACTACATGACGGACGCCAAACTCGCCCGGAGCGGGTACAAGCCCCACGTAGGGGATGAGGTGAACGTCTCCTTCAATCGCTTCGGCAAGCCCGACATCATCACGGTCATTAAGTAGCGAACCCATCTGGTTCCCCCTCCCCGGAGGGGAGGGGGCTACTCGATAAGACAACAAATTGAAGTCACCCACCCTACAGGAAAGGGGGATTTCATCCTTTGACAGAGAACACAACCCCTGCTGTTTACACCAACGCACGCATCAAATCCTACCCCGGCAAAGCCGTTGTTCAAGTTGCCAGCAAGCCAATTTTCCAATACACCCCCGGCCTCAGCCAGCCGCGCGGCTACGATGTCTCGCCTCCTGGAATGGCGGAGGACCCGGACAGAGCCAAAGAAGAAAGTCAGCGGAGAGCGGCGGCGCGGGTAAGGGATATTGCCCTCTGCAACCAGTTCGAGTATTTTTTCACCTGGACGCTGGACGGCACATTGATAGACCGCTATGACCCGGAAACCATTTATCCCAAGGTCCGTAATTTCCTCAACAACGCCGTCAAGCGCAAGGGCTTCGCCTATGTGTTGGTTCCCGAATACCACACCTTAAAGGAAGGCGAGGATATTCGTGCCATCCACATGCACGGCCTTTGTATTCTGGGAGAGGTGCCAATTACCCGAGCACGCAGCAAAGCGGGTAAACCCCTCTCCGACAGGAGCGGCAGGCCCATTTACAACATGACCTCCTGGACGTGGGGATACTCCACCTGCGTGCCCCTGGACCAGAATTATGAGCGCGCTGTCAACTATGTCGTGAAGTATGTCACCAAAACCGAGGAAAAAATCTTCGGCAAATGGTATTTATCCAGCCGGAATTTGGTCAAGCATCCGGAGGTAATCCCACTGGACCCGATACGCTATGACGAATTTCGAGACCCTGAAAAATTGAAAACTAACGTCCAATATGAAGCCAAAATCTACGAGAGCTTCGATGGCGGACTTTGTATCATAACGGAAGAATTTCCGCCTCTGCAACCAGAGGAAACATAAATTATTACAGGAAATGGAGTGATTTGCTTATGTACAGCAATTTTGATAAACGCCAGGAATTGGCACGGCAGACCCAGACGGTTCAGACCTTCCGGCGCATACGGCGAGGCATCGGCGCAGTCCGCAACAGCCGGGCAAAGCTGATAATTCTGGCAAGTCTCTGGATTATGGCGGGCATTATCTGGCTGACCCGGCATCCCATGATGGGTTATGGTCCGGATACGCCGCTTGCTCCGGTGCTGGACGCTCTGACGGTGATTGTGCTGCTGCTCCTGACAGCGGCCCTCTCCCTGGCCCTCCTATGGGCCTGGGGAGGGCCCTGGCAGGCTGGACAGGTGCAGGACAATCTGCTCCGTATTGGGCTGGTCAACGCCGTCGGGGAGCCGCCCACGTTGCTGTCCGTCACCGTAAATCCCGGCAATCCAAAAGTCAGAGATTACACCTTCTACACCTGCGGCATCCCGGTTTCTGCATGGCTGGACTGCGCCGATAAAATCCAATCCGCATTGAATGGCTCTATTGCTGACATCAGCTATGGAGAGGACAATCAAACTGTTACACTGTCTCTCGCCCCGCCTGCGACAAAGTGGCCTGAGCGTATCGTGTGGTATGACCGCAATGTCTCTCTGGAGAACTTTGTCCTGACGCTGGGAGAAAGTCAGCTCGGTCCTGTGACCGTGGACCTGAGAACCAATGCCCATATTCTCCTGGGCGGCGTAACAGGTTCAGGCAAGACAGTACTGCTCAAGGTGCTGCTCCGGCAGGCCATTGATAAGGGAGCAAGGGTGTATATCGCTGACTTCAAAGGCGGCGTGGACTTCAAATCGTGGTTCCGGGAGAACTGCTGCATGAGCTATGATATGGACACAACGCTGAAAACTCTGGCTGAATGGGAGAATGAGCTGGACCGCCGCAAGACGCTTTTGCGGGATTCCAACTGCTCCAACATTGACGAGTACAACGCCATGTTTACCGAAACAAAGCTCCACCGCTGGGCGTTTGCTTGTGACGAGATTGCCATGATGCTGGACAAGACCGGGCAGAGCAAGGAGCAGAAGGAGAAGATCGACAAGGCCAGCGCGGTCCTCTCCCTCCTGGCCTGTCAGGGGCGCAGCTTCGGCCTCCACCTCATTCTGGCGACACAGAGGCCGGACGCGAACGTCATGCCTGCCCAGGTGCGCTCCAACATCGACTACCGTGTGTGCGGCAGGGCGGACAGTATCCTCTCGTCCATCATCATTGACAGCACCGCCGCCGCCGAGCTCATCCCCAAGAACGCCAAGGGCCTGTTTATGCTCAATGACAGCAGCGGCAGGGATACCAGCGCAACCGTATTCAAGTCCTACATCCTGCCAGATGGCGCAAACTAAGGAGGAAGTCATGGAGAACAAAAAGTACACCAATATTGAACAGCTCCCCCTCGTCCTCTCGGTGGAGCAGCTTGCCGACGTGCTGGGAATTGGGCTTAACAACGCCTACCAGCTTGTCAGAAGCAGCAGTATCCGAAGCGTCCGTATCGGGAGGCAGTACAAAATCCCGAAGGATGCGTTGGAAGTCTATCTAACCGCCTAAAACCTATTGACCTGCCGCCACGCATGAGGTACAATGCCCATAGTGCATCTGCGTGGCGGCAAAAAGGAGGATATAAATATGCCACGCACGAAAGAAAAAAGAAGCCGCAACGCCAACGGCAGCGGAGCCGTCCATAAGAAAACCGTTATCCGAAATGGCAAAAAATATATCTATTGGGAGGGCCGCTACACCGAGGGCTATGACCCCAGCACTGGAAAGCAGATTCAACGCTCCATCACCGGCAAGAAAAAGAGTGAGGTAGCGGAGAAATTACGGAAAGCCACCGCCGCTATTGACGCTGGCACCTACACCGCCCCCAACAAAATGACCGTGGGGCAATGGTTGGACATCTGGACGGCTGACTATCTGGGCGGCGTGAAGCCCCGGACAGTTGAGTCCTATCTCTGTCAGATTAAAAACCATATTCGCCCCGAGTTGGGAGCTATCCGTCTGGATACCCTAAATCCGCATACGATACAACGGTTTTACAACGGCCTGGGGGAAGAGAAGGACGGCAAACCCGGACTGTCTCCAAAGTCCATCAAGATTGTTCATGGTGTGCTGCACAAGGTTATGGGACAGGCTGTCGCGCTGGGCTATCTGCAATCCAATCCCGCTGATAAATGCACCTTGCCCAAGGTGGTACGCAAGGAACTGAACCCGCTGGACGAGGATGCCATTACCCGCTTTATGGAGGCCATAAAAGGCCACCGCTTTGAATTGGTCTTTCTGGTCACGCTGTTCACCGGAATGCGTCAAGGGGAAGTCCTTGGCCTTGCCTGGGACTGCGTAGACTTTGACCGGGGAACCATCTCTATTCGCAGACAGCTCCAAAAGGCCACGGACAGCACAGGAGAATACCGGCTTCTCACGCCGAAGAACGGCAAGGGCAGGACAATCACCCCAGCCCCCTTTGTGATGGAGCTGTTACAGACCCAGCGGAGACGGCAGGCGGAATGGAAACTAGCGATTGGCTCCGCCTGGGAGGATAGCGGCCTTGTGTTCACCAACGAAATGGGCAGACATCTCATGCCCCATGTGGTATATAAGGCGTTTAAGAAGGTCGCCGCCTCGATTGGCTGTTCAGATACCCGCTTCCATGACCTGCGCCATTCTTATGCCGTGGCAGCGATAAAAAGCGGGGACGACATCAAAACGGTGCAGGGCAACCTGGGCCATGCCACCGCCGCCTTTACACTGGATGTCTACGGTCATGTCACCGATCAGATGAAGCGGGAAAGCGCACAGCGGATGGAGAACTTTATCCGGGGCGTTGCTGCTGGATAAGGGAAAACAAGTGAAAAAACGCCATAAGGGAAAATTAAGGGAAAACATCTTCCAACAAACAGGAAAAATCCCTGTAACCACTGCGGTTACAGGGATTTCGGGTGGTCCGAGTGACTGGATTCGAACCAGCGGCCTCTTGAACCCCATTCAAGCGCGATACCAAACTTCGCCACACCCGGATGGACCATACGACTGACTTCATCTGTCAGCTTAGACAGGATAGCACATCTCGAAGGATTTTGCAAGAGTTTTTTTCAAAAAAAGAGAAAAATTTTTTGAGGCCCCGGGGAGGGGCATCCCCCTCCCCGGCAGGTCCGCCGGGATGCAGGTCCCGACGCCTCTCCGGTCAAGCCAGCAGTCCCCAGACCAGGTGCACTCCCACGCACAGCGCCGCCCCGATGCAGGTGGGCAGGGCGACGGCCAAAGCGGTCCATTTCCAGCTTCTGGTCTCCCGCCAGATGGTGAGGCAGGTAGTGCCGCAGGGGAAGTGGAAGAGGGTAAAGAGCAGGGCGCTCAAGGCGGTAGCGGCGGTCCAGCCGTGGCCGGCCAGAAGCTCCTGGAGCTCGGCGAGGCTCCCATAGTCCGTCAGCGTCCCGGTAGAGAGGTACCCCATGAGGATGCAGGGCACCACGATCTCGTTGGCCGGGAACCCCAGCAGGAACGCCAGCAGGATGATGCCGTCCAGCCCCATGAGGCGCCCCAGAGGCTCCAGAATCCCCGCCAGACGCAATAAGACGCTCTCCCCGCCCACGGAGACATTGGCGGCGGTCCAGATGAGCAGTCCCGCCGGGGCAGCCACCGCCACCGCCCGGCCCAGGACGAACAGCGTCCGGTCCAGGATGGAGCGCACCAGCACCTGCCCCACCTGAGGCATCCGGTAGGGGGGGAGCTCCAGGGAGAAGGAGGAGGGCTCCCCCTTCAGCACCGTCCGGGAGAGGAACCGGCTGGCCCACAGCGTCATGGCCACCGACAGCACCACCGCCCCCATCAGCATAGCCGCCGAGGTGAAGGAGCCCCACAGGCCCTCCCCGGCTACAAAGAACATGGAAATAAGGGCGATGAGGGTGGGGAAGCGGCCGTTGCAGGGGACGAAGGCGTTGGTAACAATGGCGATGAGCCGTTCCCGGGGGCTCTGGATGATCCGGCACCCCATGACGCCGCAGGCGTTGCACCCCAACCCCATGCACATCGTTAAACTCTGCCTTCCGTGGGCCCCGGCTTTCTGGAAGAAGTGGTCCAGGTTGAAGGCCACCCGGGGCAGATATCCGGCGTCCTCCAGCAGGGTGAAGAGGGGGAAGAAGATAGCCATGGGCGGCAGCATCACCGACACCACCCACGCCACGGTCCGGTACACGCCGTCCACCAGGGCCCCGGTGAGCCACCAGGGGGCGCGGAGGGTCTCGCAGATGCCCCGCAGGGGCTCCTGCCACCCCATGAGCAGGCCGGAGAGAAGCCGGGAGGGCACATTAGCCCCCGCCATGGTCAGCCACAACACCAGGGCCAAGAGCCCCAGCATCACCGGGATGCCGGTGGCCCGGCTGGTCAGGAGGCGGTCCAGGACCCGGTCCCGGCGGTGGGCGGACCGGGGGTCCATCTCCGTCACCTCGGCGGCGATGGCCGCGGCCCGCTCCATTACCGCCGCCGCCCGCCTGTGGGCGCACCCCTCGCAGTCCCCGGCGCAGTCCAGCTCCGGCAGGGGCCGCGTGCCAGGGCGGTCCGCCGCCTCCTCCAGCGCCCGGCGGAGGGCGTCCAGCCCCCTTCCGCTCCGGGCGGCGGCCCCCACCACCGGACAGCCCAGCCGCTCCTGCAATGCCTCCAGGTCCACGGTGATCTGCTTTTTCGCCGCCTCGTCCAGCAGGTTGACGCACACCACCACCGGCCACGCCGCCTCCAGCACCTGGAGCACCAGGGCGAGGTTCCGCTCCAGCCCCGTGGCGTCCGCCACCACCAATGTCACATCCGCCTCCCCGGAGAGGAGGTAGTCCCTTGTGACCTCCTCCTCCGCACTGCCGGGGCGCAGGGAGTAGGTCCCCGGCAGGTCCACCAGGGTGTAGGTACGCTCGTGATATGTATAGGCGCCCCGGGCGGTGGCCACCGTCTTCCCGGGCCAATTCCCCGTATGCTGATGTAAGCTGGTCAGGGCGTTGAAGACGGTGGATTTGCCCACATTGGGGTTGCCCACCAGGGCGATGACCGGCGCGGTCCTCGTAGATCCAGCCATGGCAGATCCCTCCTTTTCATACTAAGCCCACTGTATGCGCGGAGGGGGCTGCTGGTGAAAAAAGGGGCGCGGAGCGTTTTAAAAACGTCCCGCGCCTCCGATATGTTCTAACGGACAAGGATCTGCTGTGCGTCGGCCCTGCGCAGGGCGATCACCGCCCCGCACACGCCATAGGCCACCGGGTCCCCCCAGGGGCTCTCCTGGAGCGCCGACACCGGACGGCCCGGCACGAATCCCAGGTCCAGCATCCTCTGCCGCTGTGCCTCCGGGGCGTTCAGGGCGGCAATGGTCGCCCGCCGTCCCATGCGGAGACGGTCCAGCGTCTTGGTCTCTTCCATCAATGGTCCTTCCTTTCCAGAAGCTCGGGTGTAGGGGCAGATAGTATCCGCCCGTTCTATCGTTACCCTGTGCGGTATCGTTCGGGCGGATACTATCCGCCCCTACGGGATCAAACGTATCTACACCCCACCATATGCGGGCAGGGAGGAAGAGGTCCCATCACGTCTCCCGGGATTCCCGGGGCGTCTCGTCCAGGCGCACCTCCCGGAAGCCGTCCAATAGCGGCTCATGCCGCTTCTCCAGGAGCCTGCGGGCCAGGTCCATCTGCTCCCCCCGGACCTGGAGCAGGGCGTCCTCTCCCTGCAGGCGCAGGCGGAAGTCTGTGAGGCCCTCCCGCATCAGCGCCGCCTCGCCCCGGGAGACCCTGCCCAGGTCCCGGGCGGTGATAGCCGTCCCCGCCGGGATGCGGGTGGCGAGGCAGGCATAGGAGGGCTTGCTCCACACGGGCAGCTCCGCCTCCCGGGCCAG
This sequence comes from uncultured Oscillospiraceae bacterium, assembly GCA_910587785.1. Classification (GTDB taxonomy): domain Bacteria; phylum Bacillota; class Clostridia; order Oscillospirales; family Oscillospiraceae; genus Pelethomonas. The sequence goes on from CAJUOA010000039.1 coordinate 15,876, forward strand.
GCGGCGGATGTCCGCTTTGGTCACGCCGCACTCCCGCAGGGGCGAGCGCACCCCCAGTTCCCGGAGGGCCCGCATCCCGGGCCGGTCCCCGGCGTCGTCGGAGGCGTTGCTCCCGTCCAGCACCAGGGGGAAGCCGCCGGCCCCCGCCGCCTCCAGCAGGCGGGTGAAGAGGGCCTTTTTGCAGTAATAGCACCGGTCCGCCGGATTTGCCGCCACAGCGGGGTCCGCCAAAATATCCAGCTCCACTACCGTCAGGGACGCCCCTAGCCGCGCCGCGGTCTCCCGGGCGTCCTCCAGCTCAAAATCCGGCTGGAAGGGGGTGCGCACGAAGTAGGCGGCGGTCCTTTGGGCATAGCGCACCGCCTCGTGGAGGAGCCACGCCGAGTCCACCCCCCCGGAGAAGGCCACGGCCGCGGCGGGGTTCTCTTTGAAAAATTCACGAATGGTCATAAGTTCTCCTTACAGCGGAATTTTCTCCACCTTCACCCGCTCCATGAGCTCCTCGGTGAGCGCCCGGGTGCCCAGCCAGCCGCTGAAGGCGGTGGCGCTCCCGGCGGCGACGCCCATTTGCAGGGCTTTCCCGAAGTCCTCCCACTGCTTGAGCCCCGTGAGGATGCCCGCCACCAGGGAGTCCCCCGCGCCCACGGTGTTGGACACCCGGCCGGTGCAGGCCTTGGCGGAGTAGAGCTGCTGGTCCTCGGTGAGGAGGAACGCGCCGCCGCCGCCCATGGACACCACCACGTTGCGGGCCCCCTCGTTCTGGAGCTGCCGGGCCAGGTCGACGCCCTCCATGAACTCCAGGTCCTCAAAGCCGAAGAGGTCCCCCAGCTCCTGGATGTTGGGCTTGATGAGAAAGGGCCGGCAGGCGAGGCACTGCCACAGCGCCTCCCCCGCGCAGTCGAGCACCGTGGTGCAGCCGCTATCGCTGAGGAGCTTCATGATGGACACATAGAAGGGGATGGACTGGGCCCAGCCGGAGAGCACCGCGCCGTCCTCCTTCTTCACGCCCCCCAGCAGCTCCAGGAGGCGGTCCATATCCGCCTGGGTGAGGTCCGGGCCCCGGCCGTTGACGGCGGTCTCCGGCTTGCCGGTGAATTTCACGTTGATGCGGCTCTGCCTGCCGCCCTCCAGCTCCAGCAGGCGGTGGGGACAGCCCAGATCGTCCAGCAGGTCCCGGATGGCCTGCCCGATGTGCCCCGCCGCGAAGCCCAGCGCCTTGGTCTCCATGCCCAGCCGCTGGAGCATGATGGACACGTTGATCCCCTTCCCGCCGGGGTAGATGACCTCACTGCGGGTCCGGTTCACCTCGCCGGGGACCAGGTCCGCGTCCACGGTGTAGTCCAGGGAGGGATTGGTCGTTATCGTATAGATCATAGCACACACCCCACACACAACAAATTTTGTAATGGGACCATGATAGCACGGAAAACGGCGGGTTTCAAGGAAAACTTGGGCCCCGGGGGAATTTTGGTGAAAACAGCACCTGCGGGCCCCGCCCTCCCCGCAGACAATTTGACGGGGATATTGAAAAATGGTCCTGTTTATCGTATAATGGTGGAAAATACCCGGAGCGGGAAAAGGAGAACCCCTATGGAATGGTGGAAGGACGCGATCATCTATCAAATATACCCCCGGAGCTTTCAGGACTCCAACGGCGACGGCATCGGGGACATCCCCGGCATCATCAGCCGCTTGGACCACCTCCAGGCGCTGGGGGTGGGGGCCGTATGGCTGGGGCCGGTGTACCGCTCCCCGGGCGTGGACAACGGCTATGACGTCAGCGACTACCGGGAGATCGACCCGGTCTACGGCACCATGGAGGACATGGAGCGCCTCATCGCCGAGGCGGGGAAGCGGGGCATCCGCATCCTCATGGACCTCATCATCAACCACACCTCCACGGACCACTACTGGTTCCGCTGGGGCCGGGACAGGACCAGCCCTTACGCCGATTACTACTACTGGTCCCGGGGCGGCGCGGACGGGTCACTGCCCAACAACTGGACCGGCTTTTTCGGCGGGGACTGCTGGGAGTTCGACCCCGAGCGGTGCGAGTACTACCTCCACCTCTTCGATAAGGGGCAGGCGGACCTCAATTACCACAACCCCGCCGTCCTGGAGGAGGTCAAGAATATTCTCCGCTTCTGGCTGGACAAGGGGGTGGCGGGCTTCCGGTGCGATGTGATCAACCTGCTCTGGAAGGACAGTCTGGAGCGCTCCAAAAAGCGCCCCTTCCTCACCGGCCTGGAGCACTACCACACCCTGGAGGGCACCCACGACATCCTCCGCTCACTCCACGCCGTCCTGGCCGAATACGACGCCTTCACCGTGGGGGAGGCGGTCTTCGTCACCCCCGCCCAGGCCCGGGACCTCACCAGGCCGGACGAGCTGGACCTGGTCTTTCCCTTTGAGCACATGGAGTGCGACCAGTGGAAGGTGAAGTGGCTGAAAAAGAAGTTCCGGCCCAGGGAGCTCTTCACCGCCCTCCTGCGCTGGCAGAAGGAGCTCCCCTGGAACGCCCTGTACCTGGAGAACCACGACCAGCCCCGGTCCGTCTCCCGCTTCGGCAGTGAGAAGTACTGGCGGGAGAGCGCCCAGGTGCTGGGGGCCCTCCTGCTGACCCTGCGGGGCACCCCCTTCCTCTACCAGGGGCAGGAGATCGGCATGACCAACTTCGACTTCAAGCGCATCCGCCAGCTCCAGGACATAGAGAGCAAGAGCATCGACAAGCTCCTCACCCGCCTCCACCTGCCCGCGGCCCTGCGGTGGCGGATCATCTCCCGCACCAGCCGGGACAACGCCCGCACCCCCTTCCAGTGGACCGGGGAGAAGGGGGCCGGGTTCACGGAGGGCCGTCCGTGGCTGGGGATCAACCACAACTGCGAGCGCATCAACCTCGCCGCCCAGGAGGAGGACCCCCGCTCCGTCTGGAGCTGGTACAAGGACCTCGCCGCCCTCCGGCAGGAGCGGGAGGAGCTCCGCCGGGGGGACTTCACCCCCCTTGCGATGACGGAGCAGGTCTTCGCCTACCGCCGGCAGCTGGGGGACAGGGGCCTCACCGTGGCCCTCAACTTCAGCGCCGAGCCCGCCCGGGTGGTGGTCAGGGGGAAGCTGCTCCGCTCCAACTACGACCGCATCCGGTTTGAGGAGATCCTCCAGCCCTGGGAGGCGGTGATCCTGGAATGAGCACTGTCCCCCACGGAGAGCCCTGCCAGGCGGGGCCTGTCCGCTATGAGCTTCTGCGCTCCTCCCGCCGGACGGCGGCCCTGGAGATCACCTCGGATGGCCGGGTGCTGGTCCGGGCCCCCCGGCGGACCAGCCGGGCGTGGCTGGACAGCTTTGTCCTGGGCCACGCCGGGTGGATCGAGACGCATCTGGAGCGCCAGCGCCGCCGTCAGGAGGCCCGCCCCGAGCCCACGGAGGCCCAGCGGGAGGCGCTGATTTGCAGGGCCCGGGAGGTCCTCCCCGCCCGCACCGCCCACTTTGCCGCCCTCATGGGCCTTACCCCCGCCGCCGTGACCATCACCGGGGCGAGAAAGCGCTTTGGCAGCTGCAGCGCCTCAAACCGCATCTGCTACTCCTGGCGGCTCATGCAGTACCCGGAGGCGGCGGTGGACTATGTGGTGGTCCACGAGCTTGCCCACATCGTCCACAAGGACCACAGCCGGAATTTCTACGCCTATGTGGAGCGCTTCCTGCCCGATTGGCGGGAGCGCCGGGCGCTTCTCAAGGAATAAAATGTTCCCCCGACCCAAGCAGGATCGGGGGAATCTTTTTTTCTTATCCCTCCGGGGCGTCCAGGTACTCCTCCAGGCAGATGCCCCGGTCATAGATTTCCTTTGCCGCCTCCTTGCCCACGTAGCGGTAGTGCCAGGGCTCGTAGATGATGCCGGTGACATCGCTCTTCCCCGTGGGGAAGCGGAGGATGAAGCCGTACTCCCAGCTGTGCTTCATAAGCCACTGCTGCACGGCGGTGTCCTCCTGGGACTCGTCCAGGTTCTGGTTGCTCCGGTCCACGATGTCCAGGGCGAGGCCCAGCTGGTGTTCGCTGGTGCCGGGGACGGCCACGGTCTTAGCCGCCTCCAGCCGGGCGGACTCCCCGCGGTACCCCTGGGCCTCAAGGCGGGAGACCTTGTTCTCAAAGAGCTGCTCCTGCTTCTCCCACGTCCGGTAGGAGGAGCAGATGAGGGGGTCGTTCCCCGCCGCCCGGCAGGCGTCCATCATGTCCTGGAGGTCCGGATAGCACCGCTCATCCACCGCGTGTCCGCCGGTGAGCTGGGTCAAAGCGGGCTCGTAGCCCTCGGGCAGGGCGTTCCAGGGGTTGACCAGGACCAGCCGCCAGTCCTCCGTACCGGCCCCCTTGGGCTTGGGCTCCGCCGCCCTGACCGGCACCGTGCCGTCCTCCGGCGCGCCCTGGAAAGCGGGTAAATTCCCGGCGCTTTTGCTCTGTCCGGGGTCCGTGCGCACGAAAAAGGCCACCAGCACCACGAAAACCAGCGCCGCCAGCACACCGGAGAAGAGGGGGGCGCGGCGTCTGCGGCGCCTCCTGCGCGGGGGACGCCGGCGGGGCGGGGCGGGTCTGGGGGCGCTCTCGCGGCGGAGGCTGAACTCTCTTTCGTACATGGCGGGGACTCCTTCCTTAGATGCAAAATATTGGTTGGCGTCCCTATCATAGAGAGGAAAACACAAGAAACGACATCTTTTTTGCATCCAAGAGGCATCCAATTTTTTAAGATTTTATTTACAATTCCGTGGCAGAGGCCGTGGCAGAGGGCATTAAACGAAAGTTTGACATTTTCCAAATTTCAAGGTATAATAAACTGATTCCCCACAGAAAGGCAGGGCAGTGCCCATTGAATAGAAAAGACGTGGTGATCCCCGCCGGGGATCTGGAAAAGCAAAGAGACTTCACCCGCCGGGCTGCGGGATACCTTGCCCGCCTGGGCCGGGAGCCCCGGGCCTTCGTGGACACCTACGGGTGCCAGCAGAACGTCTCGGACAGCCAGCGCATCATGGGCATGCTCCGGGAGATGGGCTGCGTCCTGGTCCGGGAGGCGGCGGAGGCGGATATCATCGCCGTCAACACCTGCGCCATCCGGGAGAACGCGGAGAAAAAGGTCTTCGGCGTGGTGGGACAGCTGGTCCATGTGAAGGAGAAAAACCCGGACGCGGTCATCTGCCTCTGCGGCTGCATGGCCCAGCGCCGGTTGGTGGCGGAGAAGATCAAGGCCTCCTACCGCCATGTGGACCTGGTCTTCGGCCCCCAGGCCCTCTGGAAATTCCCGGAGCTCCTTTGCAGCGTCCTCTCCCGGCGGCAGCGGGTCTTCTCCATTGAAGAGGAGCACGGCTCTATCGCCGAGGGCATCCCCGTGGTCCGGGAGAGCGGCGTGAAGGCATGGGTCTCCATTATGTACGGCTGCAACAACTTCTGCTCCTACTGCATCGTGCCCTATGTCCGGGGCCGGGAGCGGAGCCGGGAGCCGGAGGCCGTCCTCGCCGAGGTCCGGGAGCTGGCGGAGGCCGGATATAAGGAGATCACCCTCCTGGGGCAGAACGTCAACAGCTACGGCAAGGACCTGGATACGCCCATGGACTTCGCGGACCTCCTCGCGGAGATCGACAGGATCCCGGGGGACTACCTCATCCGCTTTATGACCAGCCACCCCAAGGACGCCGGTGAAAAGCTCTTCCGGACCATGGCCCGGTGCGCCCATGTGGCCCACCAGCTCCACCTGCCGGTGCAGTCCGGGAACAGCCGGGTCCTCAAAGCCATGAACCGGGGCTATACCCGGGAGCAGTACCTGGAGAAGGTCCGTCAGGCTCGGGAGGCCATGCCGGACCTGGTCCTCACCAGCGATATCATCATCGGCTTCCCCGGCGAGACGGAGGCCGAGGCCATGGACACCGTCTCCCTCATCGAGGAGGTGCGCTATGACGCCCTCTTTACCTTCCTCTTCTCCCCCCGGCCCGGCACCCCCGCCGCCGTCATGGCGGACCCCGCCTCCCGGGCGGAAAAGCAGGTGTGGTTTGACCGGCTCCTGGACGCCCAGAACCGCATTTCGGCGGAGCTCCACCAGGGGTATGTGGGCAAAACCGTCCGGGTCCTGGTGGACGGGGAGAGCGGCGACGGGGCGTGGCCCCTCTCCAGCCGCACCCACGGCGGACGGCTGGTCCACCTCAGAGGCGGCAGGGAGCTCATCGGGCAGTATGTGGATGTGAAGATCACGGACAGCAACACCTGGGCCCTGTTCGGGGAGGTCTAGTCCCCAGGAGGGCCCCCGGCAGGGACAGGCCCTCCATGAATGCCCACTGGGACTCATATCCGGCCTGGACGTTGTATTTATCAATGAAATCCTCCAGGAGCTTCTGCTGGTCCAGGGTCAGCGCGGCTGTCAGCGCCGCCTCGGCCTGGGTGCATTCACATTTTGCTTTTCGATATTCTTCGTCGTATTTCAACGTTTTGTATTGGGTTTCCATGACGTAGCGGTAGAGGTATTGATGCAGAACGTCCATGTTGGCCTCCAATTTTATTTCTGAGCACAGCTGTGCTTCTTTTATTATACAGTGTACACCCGTGCTTGTCAAGGGGTAGGAGGAAAAATGACACTTTCAGAAAATGTACTAAAATTACGGTTGGAGCATGGCCTCACACAAGAGGCTGTGGCAAAAGAATTGAATATCTCCCTTCGGGGCTACCAGAATTACGAACGTGGCGTTCGCACTCCTCTCCTACCCACCCTCATTGCAATGGCAGACCTGTATGATATCAGCCTGGATGAATTAGTGTGCAGGGAGCGCCCCCAACATAAATAGAGAAAGAGGAACGGACATGGCCGACATGACCCCCATGATGAAGCAGTACCACGAGATCAAGGAACAAAACAAGGACGCCATCCTCTTTTTCCGCCTGGGGGACTTCTACGAGATGTTCAGCGACGACGCCATCCTCGCAAGCCGGGAGCTGGACCTGACCCTCACCACCCGGGACCGGGCCAAGCCGGAGGACGAGCGCACCCCCATGTGCGGCGTGCCCTACCACTCCTGCGACGGGTACATCGCCCGGCTCATCGCCAAGGGCTACAAGGTGGCCATCTGCGAGCAGACCGAGGACCCCGCCGCCGCCAAGGGCCTGGTGAAGCGGGACATCATCCGTGTCGTCACCCCCGGCACCGTGGACGCCTCCATGCTGGAGGGGGGGCGGTCCAACTACATCTGCGCCGTCTGCATGGACGATGAATCCGCGGGCCTCGCCTTCTGCGACATCACCACCGGCAAGACCCACGCCACCTCCTTCACCGGGCCCGAGCGGCTCAGCCATGTGGAAAACGAGCTGGGCCGCTTCTCCCCTGTGGAGGCGGTCCTCAACGACGGCGCCTTCCAGCAGGCGGGCCTCACAGACCTCCTGCGGGAGAAATTCAACTGCCTGACCCAGAACGGCGGGGAAGCCCGCTTCCGCCTGGAGGCGGCGGCGGAGCAGGTGGAGCGGCAGTTCGGAAAGGACCAGGCGGACCGCCTGCCCAAGTCCAACAGCGCCGCGCTTCTTGCCCTGGGGGGCCTGCTGGGGTACCTCTACGAGACCCAGAAGACGGACCTGAGCCATATCCGGGAGCTGGAGTACTACGAGGAGGGCCGGTTCATGGAGCTGGACCTCACGGCGCGGCGCAACCTGGAGCTCACCGCCACCATGCGGGACAAGGAGAAGCGGGGGAGCCTGCTGTGGGTCCTGGACAGGACGAAGACCGCCATGGGCGGACGGCTTCTGCGCTCCTGGCTGGAGCGGCCCCTCCTGAGCGTGGCGGCCATCAACAAGCGCCTGACGTCCGTGGAGGCCCTGGTGAAGAGCGCCATGGACCGGGAGGAGCTCATCGCCGCCCTCACCGGCATCGGCGACATGGAGCGGCTCATCGGGCGCATTGTCTACGGCAGCGCCGGGGGGCGGGACTTGGCGTCCCTCCGCGCCGCGCTGGGGAAGCTGCCGGAGCTGAAAGAAAAACTCTCCCCCTTCCCCGCCGGGCGGCTGGGGGAGCTGGGAGAGTCTTTGGACCTGCTGGAGGACGCATACGCCCTTCTGTCCCGGGCGGTGGTGGACGAGCCGCCCTTCTCCGTCCGGGAGGGGGGCTTCATCCGGGACGGCTTCCACCCGGAGGTGGACCGCCTGCGGGACATCCTCAGCGGCGGCAAGAGCGTCATCGCCGATGTGGAGGCCCGGGAGAGGGAGAAGACCGGCATCAAGAGCCTCAAGGTGGGCTACAACAAGGTTTTCGGCTACTACATCGAGGTCAGCAAGAGCTACTACGACCAGGTGCCGGACGCCTACATCCGCAAGCAGACCCTTGCAGGCTGTGAGCGCTACATCACCCAGGAGCTCAAGGATTTAGAGCACACCGTCCTCACCGCCAGCGACCGGGTGGTGGCGCTGGAGTACGAGATTTTTACGGATTTACGCGCCCAGGTCTCCGCCCGGATGGAGCGCATCCAGGGCACCGCCGCCGCCGTGGCGGAGCTGGACGCGCTGTGCTCCCTGGCCTCGGCGGCGGTGAAGAACAACTACTGCCGCCCGGAGGTGGACGAGGGGGGCGTCATCGAGATCCACGACGGACGCCATCCGGTGGTGGAGCGGATGCTCTCCGGGTCCCTCTTCGTGCCCAACGACACCTACATGGGGGAGCGGGAGGACCGTGTGGCCATCATCACCGGCCCCAACATGGCGGGGAAATCCACTTATATGCGCCAGGTGGCCCTCATCACCCTCATGGCCCAGGTGGGGTCCTTTGTCCCGGCGCGGGCGGCCCGCATCGGCGTGGTGGACCGCATTTTCACCCGCATCGGGGCAAGCGACGACCTGGGGGCCGGGCAGTCCACCTTTATGGTGGAGATGACCGAGGTGGCGGATATCCTCAAGTACGCCACCAGCCGGAGCCTTCTGATTCTGGACGAGATTGGCCGGGGCACCAGCACCTTTGACGGCATGAGCATTGCCCGGGCGGTGCTGGAGCACTGCGCGGACCGGAAGAAGCTGGGGGCCAAGACCCTCTTTGCCACCCACTACCACGAGCTGACCGCCCTGGAGGAGGTCATCCCCGGGGTGAAAAACTACAGCATCGCCATCCGGAGCCGGGGGGAGGAGCTCATCTTCCTGCGCAAGATCATCCCCGGCGGCGCGGACCGGAGCTACGGCATCGAGGTGGCCAAGCTTGCGGGCCTGCCGGAGACGGTGGTGAAAAAGGCGCGGAGCGTCCTCCGGGAGCTGGAGGACGGGAGCGGCCATACGCCCCGGCTTATGGCGGAGCCGAAGCGGGAGCAGGTATCCCTCGCCGCCCTGGGGGAGGCGGAGGTGGTGGACCGCCTGAGAAGGACCCAGCCGGAGACCTTGACGCCCCTGGAGGCCATGAGTTTGCTGTATGAGCTCAAACAGAAGCTGAATTGATCGGGGGCGGAGACGGGGGGATGGATGCTCAGCGGTCCCCCGCGCCGCCGGACACCACCAGGGTACAGTCCTCCAGAAAATGGGCCAATTCTACGGCGATGAGGGCGCCCCGTTTGCGGATACAGTCGTGAAACGCGGCCCGTTGCTTGCGGGTCAGGGACATCACAAATTCCCGCTCTGATTGGTCTCTCTGCACCTTTGCGGCCTGATAGTCCTCGGTTTTGTGGATTTTTTCGATTAGGCTGTCTCGCAGATACGCTGCGATCAGATTCGTCAGGTCCATAGCATTAAGAGCCTATCCGTAAATAGGAAAATGTGATAAAATAACCACCAAGGAAGGT